>JAACEA010000534.1 GCA_009936695.1 Planctomycetia bacterium | reverse complement strand
GCCCTGATGGCGGCCGAACGCCCGGAGGAGGCCCGGGCGCTGCTGGAGCGCTCGGGTTCCGACGAGCCCGGCGTCGATCTCGATCCGATTCCAAGACCTCGTCGGATGGGTACCGACGGGGAGTGGGCGGATGCGTGGCGACGCGCGGGTTCCGACCAGCAGGCTCGCCGCGACCTGATCGCGGCGCTCCGAAGGAACGTGGTGGCGGGGGACCTGGGGCCGCGGGACGCCGCGGTCTTCGTCGAGGCGGTGTGGCGCGGGCCGCTCGCGATCCGGGAGGCGGCGCAGGCGGCGGCGGTCGAACTCTTCAATCGCGGGCCGGTGGTCGCCGTCGAACTGCTCGACACCTCCGACCGAGCCTCCCGCAACGAGGCGACGCTCGGCTTCATCGAGGCCTACACCGGAGCCTCGTTGCCCGGCCGCGGGATGGCGGAGGCCGAGTCGCGGATCCGGTCGGCGCTCGCCACGCATGCGATCGCCCTGCTCGACCCCGAACGCGAGCCGCTCGACCGGCTGACCGACCTCGTGCTCCGATCGATCGCGGAACGCGGTCGGATCCGACGGGGCGACGCCGACGCCCCGGTGACGGGCCCGACGGCCGCCGCGACCGCGGACGCGGCACGCGAGGTCGCGAGCGGGCTCTTCCTCGCCGCGTCGCCGACCGTACAGATCGAGGAGATCGATCGTCGTCGCGTCGCGCGTCGCGGGCTGGTGCGGAACGGGATCCAGGGACTGGTCGCCGAACACGTCGCCGAACTCGAATTCCTCGGCTTCGTGGTCGAGGCCGAGGTCCCGTCGAAACGTGCCGAGGTCGCCGCCCTGCTCGCGTCCGCGGCCCTCGCTCGCAGCCTCGCGCCGAGCGTGCTCGAACAGGCGGCGTTGGAGGCGGTCGCGATCGCCGGCATGGATCGGCTGCGTTTCATCGCCCGTGACATCGACCCCCTGGGAGAACCCGGATGATGATGCATCGCGTTCCACTCGGAATCCTGCTCCTGCTCGCGACCTCGGTGCTGCTGGCCGCGGCGATGCCGGTCGAGATCGACTGGGAGCCTCGGCTCGAGGCGCTCGATCCGCGGAGTCCGATGTCCTACTTCGAACTCGGGGAGGAGATCGCGGACGCCGCGGATTCGCCCGAGTCCCGGGAGCTCGCCCGTCGGCTCTTCGGCATCGCCGGGCGGATCGATCGCGAGGCGCTCGGGGCGTCGGCCGCGCTCGCCCTCGCCACCCTCGCCCCCGATCGCCGGACCGCGGCGCGGCTCCGGGCCGTGGCCGCGATGCAGGACGGGCGCCGTGGATCGGTCGGTTCGCTGCCGGAACGACCACGGGTCGATACGACCACGGCGATGGCGGTGAGCGAGGCGTTCGGGGGATTCCGAACCGGCCGGACCTCGAAACTCCGCGACCTGCTCGACGATCCCGAGGGAATCCGCTTGCTCGAACAGTGGGACGAGACCCTTCCGGGCGGCGTCGCCTGGCTCACGGAGAGGTCGAGACGATCGGCGCGGAGTCGCCCGGATCTCAGCGAGTCCGAAGTGCTCGCGATGCTCCGGGTCGAGGTGGGGCTGCTGCACGCGCAGAAGCCGACCTGGTCCAGCGTGCTGGATCTCGACGGTGACGAGCCGCTGCTCGAGATCCCGATCGAGAACATCGACGAGATGATTCTCGACGGCGAACTCCTGCCGTATCGACGAAACGGACGATGGGTGGCGTCGCCGGACGGTTGAGTGCGATCAGGATTGGTACGCGGGCCACTCGACGGTCGCGATCGCGGCCGCGTAGTGGCGGTGCCGGCCGACGCTGCTCGTGTAGAGCGGTCGGCAGACCTGGTCGTTGCTGAGGGTGCGGAGCGGCCGGCCGGTCGTGTGGAAGTCGAGGCACGCATCGTTCCACGGCAGTTCGATGAAGTCGATGATACGACGGAATTCCGTGTCCGGGTCGGCGACGAGTCGCTCGTACCGGACTTCCAGGATCGGCACGTCGAGCACCGCATGCCAGTGCCGCATCAGCCGCTCCATGGCGGACCAGACGGTCGCGACCCAGTCCAGTCGCGTGGTCCACGGCATGACCGCGGGTCGGAACTCGCCCATCACGCAGGAGATCGCGACGTCGCGGGGATCGCGCACGACGTGGATCACCCGGCAGTCGGGCAGCAGTCGGGATGCGAGCCCGAGAAGATTCACGTTCGAAAGCGACTTGTTGACGATCCGCTGCGCTCCGGGGTGCATCGACTCGAGGTGGTCGACGTACCGTTCGCCTTCGTCCCGCCATTGCGCTGACTGGAGATCTCCGAAGCACTCCGGCGGCGG
>JAACEA010000081.1 GCA_009936695.1 Planctomycetia bacterium | reverse complement strand
CGGCCAGGAACACTGACCGCGACGGCGAGCAGCAGGCAGAACCCGACCGCGGACAGCCACGCCCAGTCGGGCACGAGCCCGATCAGCTGGAAGCGGCCACCGAGGGCGGCGACCACCGGCGTGCCCGCCCAGCCCACGGAAAGCGCGATCGCCACGAGGGCGGGCCAGATGGCCAGCGGGAGCCCGGGGGCCGGTTCTCGTCGGTTCGGTGCCTTCACCGGTGCCAAATCGGCAGAACCCCCCTCCCGACACCCCCAGAAATCGATGAGAACCACAGGTTGATTCTGGCATCGCCCTTGCGACTCCTCTCCCGTACCCGCAAAAGGGTGTCAGAGGCCCCTGAGTCGACGAAAGCGACCCCGTTCGATCCCACGCGGATCGGACCTCTCAGGGCGGACACCGCGGAACAGCGTCGCGGCGACGCGGCGCCCATCCCATCGAGACAAGCACCTGATCGGAAAGGTCAACAACCATGTCAGAATCCAACAGCAAGATCATCGGAATCGACCTCGGCACCACCAACTCGGTGGTCGCGGTCATGGAGGGCGAACGGCCCGCCGTCATCATCAATTCGACCGGGAACCGGACCACCCCCTCGGTGGTCGGATTCACCGACAAGGGCGATCGCCTCGTCGGCCAGGCGGCGCGGCACCAGCAGGTCACCAATCCCAGCAACACCGTCTTCTCGATCAAGCGGTTCATGGGACGTCGCCACAACGAGGTCCAGCACGAGGAGAAGCTCGTTCCCTACGGCGTGGTGGGTGGCGGCGACGACCTGGTCTCCGTCAAGGTCCGCGACAAGGAATACACGCCGCCGGAGGTGTCGGCGATGATCCTTCGTGATCTGAAGAAGACGGCGGAGGAGTACCTCGGCGAGTCGGTCGATCGCGCGGTCATCACGGTCCCCGCCTACTTCAACGATGCACAGCGACAGGCGACCAAGGACGCCGGCGAGATCGCGGGCCTCAAGGTCGAGCGGATCATCAACGAGCCGACCGCCGCGGCCCTGGCCTACGGCCTCGAGAAGAAGAAGAACGCCCGCATCGCGGTCTTCGACCTCGGTGGAGGCACGTTCGACATCTCCATCCTCGACGTCGGCGACGGCGTCTTCGAGGTGCTGTCGAGCAACGGCGACGGGCACCTCGGCGGCGACGACTTCGACCAGCGGCTCATCGACTTCATCGCCGATGAGTTCAAGAAGGCCGAGGGAATCGACATCCGCAGCGACGCGATGGCACTGCAACGGCTCAAGGAAGCCGCCGAGAAGTCCAAGATCGAGCTGTCGCAGCAGATGGAGGCCCAGGTCAACCTGCCGTTCATCACGGCCGACCAGAACGGTCCCAAGCACCTGCAGGTCACGGTCACCCGCGCGACCTTCGAATCGATCTGCGAGGATCTCTTCGACCGACTTCGCAAGCCCTGCGAGCAGGCGCTGACCGACGCCAAGATCAAGCCCGAGGACATCGCGGAGGTCGTGATGGTCGGCGGATCGACCCGGATCCCGCAGGTCCAGGAGATCGCCAAGGACATCTTCAAGACGCCCGAACTCGACCGATCCATCAACCCCGATGAAGTGGTCGCGATCGGTGCGGCGATTCAGGGCGGCGTCCTGCTCGGCGACGTCAAGGACGTGCTCCTGCTCGACGTCACGCCGCTGTCCCTCGGGGTCGAGACCCTCGGCGGCGTGATGACGCGTCTCATCGAGCGGAACACCACGATTCCCACCTCGCGAAAGGAGACCTTCTCCACCGCGAGCGACAACCAGAGCTCCGTGACGATCCACGTCCTGCAGGGAGAACGCGAGTTCGCCAAGGACAACCGGACCCTCGGCCAGTTCGACCTGACCGGGATCCCGGCCGCGGCCCGAGGCACGCCGCAGATCGAGGTGGAATTCTCGATCGACGCGAACGGGATCCTCAACGTCTCCGCGACGGACAAGGCGACGGGCAAGAGCCACAACATCGAGATCAAGGGCTCGAGCGGCCTTTCCGACGACGAAATCGATCGGATGAAGCGTGAGGCGGAACAGAACGCCGACGACGACAAGGCGAAGCGGGAGCTCGTGGAGACCCGCAACCGAGCCGAGCAGATCGCGTACTCGACGAGGAAGAGCCTCGAGGAGCACGGCGAGAAGGTCGAGGCCGAGGTCCGTGCCGAGATCGAATCGGCCATCTCGAACCTCGAAGAGAAGATCAAGGGCGAGGACAAGCCCGCGATCGAAGCCGCCCTCGCGAATCTCGAGAAGGTGTCGACCGAGCTCGGCAAGGCCGTCTACGAGGCGAGTGCCAACGAAGCCACGGCCGGCGAGGACCCGGCCGGGGCCGCCCCGTCCGGCGGCGACGGTGACGACGTCATCGACGCGGAATTCGAGGTCAAGGAGGACTGATCCTCCTCACGCTCGATGGACTCGACTGCAGCACGGCGGGGTTCCGACCAGGGAACCCCGCCGTCTTCGTCAGGGGGAACCGCCGATCGGAGCGGTTCACCCGCAGGGCGCTGATTCGCGACTGAAGACCGCGAGATCCCGGTCCCTGAACAGGTTCCTCCGAGATTTCGATTCCGCCTGCTTTTGATAAGATGGACCGGCTCCGCGGAATTCCGCCCGAATCGGATTTCCGAAGACCCGGCCGATCGGCCGGTGACCTCACTCCGGGGCGGAAGCCCCTTCGATCTCGAACCCTGCTCCCCCATGGAAGTCATTCGCGGCATCCCGGTCTCCTCCGGCATCGTCTTCGGGCGGGTCTTTCGACTCGGCCAGGCCGAGCAGCGAGTGTCGCATCGACGGATCGAGGCCACGGACTGCGAATCCGAGATCGACCGGGTCGACGCCGCCTTCGAGGAGGCGATCGCCGAGCTCGAGCAACTGCGGGACCGGACCCGCATCCAGCTCGGCGCCGAACCCGCGAAGATCTTCGAGTTCCACGTCGGACTGCTTCGGGATCCCTCCCTTCGAGATCCCATTCGAGAGCGGATCCGAACCGACCTCGTCGTCGCGGAGTGGGCCGTCGCCGACCAGTTCAAGACGATCGCGGACCAGTTCGCGGCGATGGGCAGTGAGGTGTTCGCCCAGAAGACCGCCGACATCATCGATCTCGATCGACGGATCCTCGACAAACTGATGGGCGAAACGACCAGCCGGCTCGCCAATCTCACCGAACCGGTGGTGATCGTCGCCCACGAACTCACCCCGAGCCAGACGGCGGGCATGGACCGGAGCAAGGTGCTCGGATTCGCGACCGATGCGGGCGGTCGGACCAGTCACGTCTCGATCGTCGCTCGGGCGATCGACATCCCCGCGGTGGTCGGATGTCACCGCGTGAGCCGGGGTGTCGAGAACGGTGACCTCGTGATCGTCGACGGCGACGCGGGCACGGTGATCGTCGATCCGGATCCCGAGACCATCGCCGAGTACGAAGCCCGGCAGTCGAAGGTCAGCGAGTTTCGAGCGGGCCTCCGGGAAACCGCGTCCCTCGACGCGGTCACCACCGACGGCGTCGAGGTCTCGCTGCTCGGGAACATCGAGTTCCCCGACGAGATCGAGTCCGTGCTCGACAACGGTGGAGGCGGCGTCGGACTCTACCGCACCGAGTTCCTCTACCTGACCAGCGGGCATGCGCCGGACGAGGAGGCGCACTACGACGCGTACCGGACGGCGATCAAGATGCTCGACGGTCGCCCCCTGGTCATCCGCACGCAGGACCTCGGCGCGGACAAGTACACGCAGGAACAGGCGGAGCAACCCGAACGGAATCCGTTCCTCGGCTGTCGCTCCATCCGCTATTCGTTGCTGCACCTGAAGGAGTTCAAGACGCAGCTCCGGGCGATCCTGCGGGCCGCCTCGCACGGCCCGGTGAAGGTCATGTTCCCACTGGTCTCGACCGTCATGGAGATCCGGCAGGCGAAGATGCTGCTGGCCGACGTGGCCGAGGAATTGGACGAGGAGGGGATTCCCCGAGGGACCGACGTGTCCATCGGCATGATGGTGGAGGTGCCCTCCGCGGCCCTGATGGCGCGTGCATTCTCCAACGAAGTCG
>JAACEA010000533.1 GCA_009936695.1 Planctomycetia bacterium | reverse complement strand
TGATCGGCGAATAGATGCGGACGGTGTTGATCCCCGTCACCCCCGACTGCATCTGGCACTGGGAGTAGTGGATCCCGGCTTCGAAGTCGAGGAAACGGGTGGCGAGATGCTCGGCCACCGGCTTCCAGTGGAGCCAGAGGTGATACGCGGCGAACGAGACGAGCATCGCCCGCATGCGGAAGTTGATCCAACCGGTGCGATCGAGACATCGCATGCACGCGTCGACCAGCGGGTAGCCGGTGCGTCCGCCGATCCACGCGTCGAACCGGGCCTGCTCCTCGCCGGTCCACCGTCCGCGATCCTCCTGCCGCAGCCCGTCGAAGGCGCGATTGAAGTTGCGGAACTCGATCTGTGGCTCGTCCTCGAGTTTCTGCATGAAGTGGCAGTGCCATCGCAGTCGCTTCTCATAGCTCGCAAGGGACCGCCGCCATCCGCCGGCGGTCGGATCATCGCGAAGCGATTCGATCCGGTCGCGGGTGGCGTGGTGCACCGTCCGGATGGAGAGCGAGCCGTACGCGAGGTGCGGACTGAGTCGGCTGCACGCCGTCCAACCTTCGATGGGGGTCGACATCGCCCGTCGATAGTCTTCACCTCGTTCGTGGAGAAACGACTGCAGGACCAGGGTCGCATCGGATTCGCCGCCGCGCTGGGCATCGACCATCGGGTTCACGGCGTTGCCGCGGACGTCGCTCGCCGAGACGTCTTCGGCCGCGAGGGCGGTCATCTCGTTCCGGGTCGGGCCCGTGATCGACGTCGGGACGGGCACCGGCGGTGGGGCCATTCTTCGTCGCCAGCGGTCGGCCCATCCATCGCGGGAGGCGAGCGGTCGGACCACCCCGTGCTGGGGTCGTTCGGTCCAGCGGACGTTCCGGCGCCGGCACCACGCCGCAACGCGTCGATCGCGGGCGTAGGTGATCGCAAGCCCGGTCTCTTCGTGGCTCCAGATCTCCTCGAATCGCCACTGGTCGTGGAGTCGATCCAGCGTGTCCGGCATCGCCCCGTGCCGCACCAGCAGGATCGAGCCGAGGGAGGCGAGTCGCTCCCGGAGCTCGGCGAGACAGTCCTCGATGAACGCGAGATGTCCGGGGGACCATTCCGGGGAGGCCAGCACCTCGGGCTCGTGCACGTACAGACCAACCATCGGTCCACGTTCGGCGGCTTCGAGGAGGGGAGCATGATCCGCGACCCGCAAGTCGCGCTTGAACCAGACGACGGCGCGTGGCATCGGGAACGGTTCGAGGATGCCGATCCAACGGATTCGAGGATGCCCCTGGTGGACCGCGTCGCGATCGCGGATCACTAGAATCTCGGCCCAGCGACCTGATCGAGACTCCACCCGGAACAGAGACCTCATTCATGCTGATCGAACACGCCATGCCCGGCCACGACATGTCACCCGTCCGACGGAAGGATCGTCCCCGATGACCGATTTCGACATCGCGCTCGACGATCCGGAGGCGGCGGACGTCGCGAAGGTCCTGCAGGCGCATCTCGATTTCGCGCGTGAATGGTCGTTGCCGGAGAACGTGAAGGTGCTGGGGATGAAGGCGCTCACGGCGGAGGGTGTGCGGTTCTTCGCGGCTCGAGCGGACGGCCGACTGCTCGCGGTCGGCGCGCTGAGTCCCTTCGAGGAGGACCACGTGGAGATCAAGTCGATGCACACGGTGGAAGCCGCGCGAGGGCGGGGGGTCGGCTGGGCGATGCTGGAGCGTCTGGTGTCGACGGCCTACGAGCAGGGTGGTCGCCGGGTGAGCCTGGAGACGGGGACCGGCAAGGCGTTCGCGCCCGCCCGCCGGCTTTACGAACGCGGGGGTTTCAAGATCTGCCCGCCGTTCGGCGAGTACCGGCACTGCCCGGACAGCGTCTGCATGACCCGGCGGATCTGAGCGGCGTGGTTCAGGCGCAGTCGGCGCAGCGACCGGAGAGGGTGAGTTCGTGCGACTCGAGTTCGAATCCTTCAGGAAGCATCGAACTCAGGCCGCCCGGGCAACCCTCGACGTCGTAGAACCGATCGCAGACGCGACAGTGGAAGTGATGGTGGTGCTTGGAGGCGACGTGGGCGGGTTCGTATCGATCCGCAGCCCCCGGGACGGAGACGTTCGCCACCTCCCCGTCGTCCTGAAGTCGGCGAATCGTTCGATAGACGGTGCGAAGCCCCAGTGACGGCACATCCCGGCTGGCGGTTGCGTGAATCTCCTCGATGGAAAGCGGCCGCCCGGCCGCGTCGATCACGCCCTTGATCGCCTCGAGCTGTTTGGTGTTCCGTCGACTCGTCATATCCGGATTCTCGCACCTGATGCGGGAAAGGGCGAACCCAGGCGAGCCCAGCGAGA
>JAACEA010000532.1 GCA_009936695.1 Planctomycetia bacterium | reverse complement strand
GGCAGGATCGCTTCGAAGTCCGCGGACTTTCCACTCGAAAGCGGGCTTCTCGCGAGTTTCGATTCATGATCGAGCTTGGTGAGCTTCACGCGTTTGCGAAACGCACGCATCGCATCACGCATTACCTCTTCAGGAATCTCGGGGCCGGGTTCGACCTCGGGCTCCGGCGGTTCCACCGGGCACTCGGGGTCTTCGAGGTGGTCGATCAGACGATCGATCAGGTCGACGTCGCGTCCGACCACCGCTCTGGCGACCAGGTTCGAATCGATGCCGGCCTTGATCATCGCCTTTTGCACCGCCCCCCACTCGGGGCCGGGACGATCCGCGTCGAGCGTGGTCCGAAGCTCACGCAGTGCTGCGATCTCGGTCGCGGGATCGGTGGGTGGCGGTGTGTAGCCACCGCCGGGCTTGTTCTTCTTTCGTTTCGGCTTGCCCATGGTGAGGAGGCTAGCACAACCGCCGTCGAAGTCCGCCTTGAAACGAAGAAGGCCCCGCCGGAGCGGGGCCTTCGTGGTCGTGATCGAGTCGTCGCTCGGTGATCAGGGGCAGACGCCCCATGCGCCGAGGATGAGGCCGATGTCGGTGCCGTCGACGACGCCGTCCTCGTTCAGGTCACCGAAGCAGCCGGGCCCCGCCTTGCCGCAGGAGCCCCAGGCGGAGAGCAGCAGGCCGATGTCCGCGGAGTCCACCATGCCGTCCTCATTGAGGTCGCCGAAGCAGCCGTCGCCGGCACAGGACACCGCGGCGAATGTCGCGACGAAACCGACGCGGTTGAACGTGCGAGCATCGGCGATGTCGTATCCCCAGGCGAACGTGAATCCCTCGGGCCGGATGTACGCGCCGGTCGTGTCGCCGAATTCGCGATTCTCGGTGCCGTCGACTCGGTAGAAGTAGTACTCGACCCCGATGAAGATGTCGCCCTCGTCGCCGCAGACATCCGCGCCGTTGATCGGGAAATTGGGGTTCTCGTAGCCGTTGCCGAGGTCGATGACCAGGTCCGTCGCCTCTTGAAGTCCCTTGGCGGTCGGGACCAGCGTGTTCATCCCGTCGGTGACGAAGGGTGAGCCGTCGGCCGTGAAGGCTTCGTATCCGACGGAGTAGGTCCCATCGCCGTTGTCCTGCGAGGTGGCCTGCATGAAGCCGACCACGCCGAAGGTGGTCGGATCGAGGGCGGGAGTGGTGCCGCCGTTCACGACGGGGATCGCGGGATTACCGGGAAAATCGAAGTTGACCCCGAGCGGAATCGCGCCGGCGAGCACGAACTCCTGAGGAAGCACGGCAAGCGCGTACCCGCCGGAGTAGGTATCGGGTTCGGTGTCTCCGGCGAAGGCGACGCCGGCGGTGAGGAGCGCGGTGGCGGCAAGGGCGGGGCGGATCTGCATTTCGAGGGTCCTTTCTCGACATCGATGAGCGAAGCGTCGAATCTTGGGATGCGACGCCGCCGGCTCGGGTGGGAACTTTGAATACCGTACCTCTGATTCAGTGAAATCCCACATCAAAATCACCACCTCATCGTCGATCGGTGTCGGTGGCCGACATCGCCTCGGTCGACCCCGACCGTGGTCATCACCGCCCGAACCACCGACAACGATCGTTTTATGGGCGATCGCGGTCTCACGGCGATGCGGCGGCTTCCGGCCGGCGGCGTTTCGAAGATCGCTCGACCAGGGCGGGGGGGAAGGATGGCTCGCGTGACGTGCCGCAGCCTCGGGGGCCGGTCGATCCGCGTGATCGAATGGCGAGGCCTGCAGCCCATAAATCGACGGCCGACGGGGTTCGCTTTCACGAATCAACGGCGATGTCCGATTCGGGTTCGATCCGCCGGGGTCGTGCGATACCTTTGGGTACGTGCTCACTTCCCGCGGCCGACGCTGGTCCGCGGGTGACGATCCGAGAGGAAGTTCCATGGACCGAGGGACGTGCATTCGAGGAATCGGCATCATCGCTCTGGCCCCCACGGTCGCGGCGATCGCGGATGTGACCTCGGATTGGTCGAAGACGCCGCTCCCGCAGGACACCCCGCATCGTTGGAACATCGGTCAGAGCACCGCGGGTTTTCCGGACTGGTGCATCTACAGCCACGGCCGGTGGAGCGAGCAGCCATGGCTGGATGCATGGGTTCCGACGGGACCAGTGCTTCTTCCGACGCGTCCTGGTGATCCGTCGACCTTCAAGGTCGCCTGCGACGGGGTACCCCTCCCCAAGGGCTGCGTCGCGCCTCCGT
>JAACEA010000531.1 GCA_009936695.1 Planctomycetia bacterium | reverse complement strand
TTGGCGATGATCTCCTCCGAGGACTGGGTGCGGGCCATCAACTGGAAGAGCCGGACGATCGCCTTCTCCCAGCCGTGTGCATCGCCGGTCGCGGCGCAGATGCAGGCCTCCCCCGCGCCGTTCGCGCCGTAGAAGCCCTCGAGGGCGTTGATGCCGAAGTCGATGTTGTACGGAATGTCGAACGAACCACGCACGGTCTGCTCGGACCGGTCTTGATAGGTGAGCGGTCGACCGACGACCTGTTCGTACTCCAGCACCGCCGAGTCGAGCGTCGCGAACGCCGCTTCGAGCTGCCGCGCCTCGTTGGCCTGGATCAGCAGGGTGCTCACCGCGAGGACGAGGGAGATCAGGGTGATGATCACCCCCACCACCACCACGAGTTCGATGAGGCTGAAGCCGCCGCGACGACGGACCGCGGTGCGGGCGTGGATGCTGGTCGACTGGATCACGGTCCGATCTCCTGGATGTTGTCGCGGTTCAGTTCGTCGATGTCGAATCGACGGGTGGGGTCGATCCGGCGGTTGGGGCCCGCGCTCAGCAGCCCGAATTCGGCGCTCTTGAGCTGCGGGATCGTCGAGCGGTCACCGTCGGCGTCCGCGATGCCGTTGGACTCGACGCCCGTCTCGATGATCCAGGGACGCATCGCGAAGAGGTCGCCGAGGTCGAAGGAGTCGACCTGCTCCGCCCTCGGATCGCCACCGGAGTACGGCCGGCGGTAATAGCGAATGGGCGTCCCCCAGTAGTCGAGGATCACCTTCGGTCGATCCACGTAGTCGGGATCCTCGGGACGGGCGATCGACCCGTCAGGACGGAGTCCTCCGAGACTGTTCTCGTCCTTGATCTCGAGGTACGGGCCGTAGATCCGGCCCCGGATCTTCACGCCGTTGTCGTTGATGTTGGGCGGGAACGACGTGCCGTCGGTCACGAAGCCACCGGGGTTGCGGGCCGCGAAGCTTCCAGTGAAGCCTTCGAAGCCGCGCCGGGGATTGAAGACCGAGTTCCACGCACCATCGAATCCGGGCGATCGGAAGCCGAGGGTCGGCGACTCGATGCTGCCGGGAACGATGTCGGGAAAGGGATTCGCGTCGTTGGTGACGATGCCGTAGCCGTCGCCACTCCGGTTGCCGTATCCGAGCAGATACTCGGCCGGCGAGGTGAGCGAGAACCAGCCCTGGTAGTCGGCGACTTCGCCGGGTGACGGGTTCGAGCCCCACTCCGGCGGGAGGATCGCATCCCGCGACCAGCCCGGCTGGTTGTCGGGCGTGCCACCACCACCGAACGCGGCCCCGTCGCCGAGGACCGGTGGGAGATAGCCGTGGTCGCCCTTGAACTGCGCGAGGCCGGCGGACATCGAGTTCATGAGGAATGCGGTCTGGGCCTTCTGGGCCGTGCCCGAGGCCTGCGAGAGCGCGACCACGAGGATGCCGACGAGCACGATGATCATCGCGAGCGTCACGAGCATCTCGACCACCGTGAAGCCCCCCCGCGCGGCGACGGCGGTGCCGAAGCCGGGTCGGTTCGATCGGGCGAGCTGGTCGGTCCGTTGGAGCATGGATGCGTTTCCCGGCGTGCGCCCGCCCCGGGACGGACCCGGGACGGACGGACGTGGCGTGGTCGTGATCACTTCGCCTGCGAGACGGATTCGATCATCTTCACGAGCGGAAGGAAGAGGGCGAGCACGATGGTGCCGACGATGCCGCCGAGAATCACCACCATGAACGGTTCGAGCAGCGAGAGCAGCGAGGCGACCGCCACGTCGACCTCCTCGTCGTAGTTGTCGGCGATCTTCATCAGCATGATGTCGAGGTCACCGGTCTCCTCGCCGACGTCGATCATGTTGACGACGATCGGATCGCAGACCTTCGCCTCGCGCAGCGGACCGGCGAACGTCTCGCCGTCCCGGATCGAGTCGTGCACGCTGGTCAACGCCTTCTCGTAGATGTAGTTGCCCGAGGTGTCCCGGGTGATCAGGATCGCCTCCAGGATCGGAACGCCGGCGCTGATGAGGGTGCCGAGGGTCCGCGTGAACCGCGCGATCGCGGTCTTGCGTATCAACTGGCCTATCACCGGCAGCCGCGCGAACACCACGTCGGTGATCGCCTTGCCCGGCCCGGTCACCCGCACCAGTTTGTAGAGCCCGAACACGAGGAACGGCGTCAACAGGATCCAGATCGCACCCGGTACCGCCTGATCCTCGCTGGACTGGCCCGCGACCCACTTCGAGGCTTTCACGAGCCACAGCGTCAGGCCCGGGAGTTCCACGTCGAAGTCGTTGAAGATCTCCTGGAACTTCGGGATCACGAAGTACATGATGCCGGTCACGATGAGGATCGCGATCGTGATGACCACCGCGGGATAGATCAACGCGCCCTTGATGCGTCGCTTCAGCCGCTCGCCCTTCTCCATGAAGTCGGCGAGACGCTGGAGGATGATGTCCAGCACGCCGCCCACCTCGCCGGCCGCGACCATCTTGGAGTAGAGACGGTCGAAGGCCTTGGGATGCTTGGCCATCGCGTCGGACAGGGCGGAGCCCGCCTCGACGTCCTCGGCGACGTCGCCGAGGATCGACTTCAGCTTGCCCGGCCGCTGCTGCGACTCGAGGATCTGCACCGACCGGAGCAGCGGCAGGCCCGCGTCCTGGAGCGTCGAGAGCTGACGGGTGAACGTCGTCATCTTCTTGAGGTTCACCTTCCCGATCGAGATCGAGAAGCCGCCACCCCGCTTCTTCTTGTTCTTCGCCACGTCCTTGCCGGACTTCTTCTGGCGACCCTTGACCTTGGCCTCCTCGACGAGCGTCGGGAAGTAGCCCTGGGCCTTGAGCTGTGCCTGGGCGTCGGCGTTGTCGGAGGCCTCGATGACCCCCTTCTGCTCCTTGCCCGCTGCGTTGACTGCTTCGTACTGGAAGGTCGGCATGGTCTGGTCTTCCTGATCCTCGTGTTTGGTACGGGTCGTCCGGGACGCCCGCGTTCAATCGACACCGGCGACCCCGCGGCCGCCGGAACCGTGGTGTCCGCTCACTCTTCCGCGATGGTCTCGCGGACGACTTCCTCGATCGTGCTCTGGCCCTCGTAGATCGCCAGAAGGCCCGATTCGCGGAGGGTCCGCATCCCTCGTCGCCGGGCTTCGTCGCGGAGCACCGCGGTGGAGGCCTGCGACATGATCATCTCGCGGAGCGTGTCGTCCAGCGTCATGATCTCGAAGATCGCCATCCGGCCCTTGTAGCCGGTCTTCATGCAGTTGCTGCAGCCGCGCCCTCGGAAGAAGGTCCTTCCCTCGACGTCCGCGGGAAGGAGCGAGAGCTCCATCAGCTGCTCCTCCGTCGGCACGAACTCCTCCTTGCACTTCTCGCAGATCTTCCGGATCAGTCGCTGGGCCACGATCGCTTCGAGCGTCGCGGTGAGCAGGAAGCTCTCGACGCCGAGATCGACGAGTCGAAGGACGGAACTGGGCGCATCGTTGGTGTGCAGCGTCGAGAACACGAGGTGACCCGTGAGCGACGCCTGAATCGCGATCTGCGCCGTCTCGAGGTCCCGGATCTCGCCCACCAGGATGGTGTCGGGATCCTGCCGGAGGAAGGAGCGGAGCAGCTTGCTGAACGTGAGTTCCTGATCGACGTTCACCTGGCACTGGATGAGGCCGTCGATGTCGTACTCGACGGGATCCTCGGCGGTGAGGATCTTCCGGTCCGGCGTGTTGAGCTCGGTGAGCGCCGCGTAGAGCGTGGTGGTCTTCCCCGAACCGGTCGGACCGGTGACCAGCACGATGCCGTTGGGCTTGTTGATCAGGCCGCGCACCCGTTCGAGGTCGTCGTCGCGAAGTCCGACGCGATCGAGACTCAGCTGGACGTTCGAGCGGTCGAGCACTCGAAGCACCACCGACTCACCGAACATCGTCGGGAGCACCGCGACCCGGAGGTCGATCGGGGCACCGGTCCCCGGCAGCGACATCTCGATCCGGCCGTCCTGGGGGAGTCGCCGTTCGGCGATGTCGAGCTTCGACATGACCTTGATGCGGCTGACGATGGGAAGGGCGAGCCGCTTGTCGGGAGGCGCCATCTCGTAGAGCACGCCGTCGATCCGGTAGCGGATCTTGAACTCCTCCTCGAACGGTTCGAAGTGGATGTCCGACGCCTTGTCGCGGATCGCGATGAGCAGCGTCTCCTGCACGAGCCGGACGATCGCGTTGTCGCCGGAGGCCTCTTCGAGCATGTCGAGATCGAGGGAATCGCCCCGGCCCTCGAGCGAAGCGATGACGGCGGAGTCGCCGGCCTCGGCGTAGATCTCGCTGAAACCGCTGCCCTTCGCCGCGTAGCGTTCCTGAAGGATCTCGTCGATCTCCTCCGCGGAGGCGAGCACTGGCTTGACCCGCTTGAATCCGAGGAGGTTCCTCAGGTCGTCGACCGCCGCGAAGTTGTCGGGGCTCTTGACCGCCACCGCGATCGCGTTCCGCTCGGGATCGAACTTGATCGGCACGATCTGATAGGTCGTGGCGGTGGTCGCGGGGATCGCGGCGAAGGTCTCGTCCGAGATTTCGCGGTCCCGCAGGACGACCTGCTCGATCCCGGCCTGCCCGGCGAGGGCGGCCCGGATGTCGTCTTCGGTGATGTATCCGAGATCGACGAGGATCTCACCGACCTTGCGACCGGCCTGGCCCTGCTGGACCTTGAGGGCCTCGTGGACCTGCTCCCGGGTGACCTTCCCGAGTTTCACGAGGACGCGACCGAACTTGCGCCCCTTCAATTCACTGGTGCTGACCTTGGCCATGCTCGTCGACGCTCCTGCGGGGTGTGACCGGTCGGGCCCGGGTGGGGCCTGAACGATGCTGTTTCCGGGATCCGTGGAACCGGCGGTTCACCGGCTCCAATCCAGAGCGCTGACGACCATCCACTTTTCGGATGGCGACCCCGAACGCCGGGGTCCGTGGAAACGGCCGGTCGAACCGGTCACGCTTCCTCATGGCTGAGCTTCGCACCCTTGGATGGAGCCGACCTCGGCCGGCACCTGGGAGCGGAACTCCGTCGTCACCATACTACGCACTGGATGACAAAGGGTTTCGGCGTTCTCGCAGCCCAGGGGGCATGCGACACGCGAAAATGAAATATCGTGAAAAACGATTCAAATCCGTGCTTTGGCCTCGATATCTCGCGGCGTTTTCACTCAGGAGGCCTTCCCGGCCGATTCCGGGTCTGCCGATTCGTCCAATTCGCTTCGGCCGACCAACCCACCGGCCCGGTGGACCTTCTGGGTCAGGTCGCTCGCATCCTTGCCCTTGTCGATCATCTCCTCCGCGGAAATCATCCCCTTGGAATAGAGCGACCAGAGGTGGTCGTCGAGCAGCTGCATGCCGAACTTCTTTCCGGTCTGGATCGCCGAGTCGATTCGGAAGGTCTTGTTCTCGCGGATCAGGTTGGAGATCGCGGGCGTGACCACGAGGAACTCGTAGGCCGCCACTCGACCGGGCTTATCGGAGCGGGAGAGCAGCTGCTGGCTGAGCACCGCGATCAGCGCGACCGAGAGCTGGACCCGCACCTGGGCCTGCTGGTCGACCGGGAACGCATCGATGATTCGGTTGATGGTGCCTGACGCGCCGGTGGTGTGGAGCGTGGCGAACACGAGGTGACCCGTCTCCGCCGCGGCGATCGCGGCCTCCATCGTCTCGAGGTCTCGCATTTCGCCGACGAGGATCACGTCTGGATCCTGTCGCAGCGCCCGCCGGAGCGATTCGGAGAAGGAAGGCACGTCGCCGCCCAGCTCGCGCTGGTTCACGATCGACTTCTTGTGGTGGTGGTAGTACTCGATCGGATCCTCGGTCGTGATCATGTGCCGATCCATGGTGTCGTTGATGAAGTCCAACATGGTGGCGAGCGAGGTCGTCTTCCCCGACCCGGTGGGGCCGGTCACGATGAAGAGGCCCCGAGGACGACGGATCAGCTCCTTGCAGATCGGCGGGAGGCCGATCTCCTCGAAGGTCAGCAGTTTGTTGGGGATCAGCCGGAGGACCATCGCGACGTGGCCACGCTGTCGGAACACCGCGACGCGGAATCGAGCCTTGTCGCCGTAGGCCATGCCGAAGTCGGTCGATCCGACCTCCTGCAGTTCCTGCTGGTTCTGCTCGGGCGTGATGGACTTCATCAACGCGACCATGTCGTCGGAATCCAGCGTCTTCGTCTGGAGGTTCCGGAGCACGCCGTTGAGGCGGACCGTCGGCGGACGGCCCACCGTCAGGTGGAGGTCCGAGCAGTTCTGCTTGACGACGGTGTCGAGAAGGCGGTCGATCTGGATCGTGGACATGGGTCGAAAAACCGTTGATGGAGCGGGCGTCGACTGGAACGGACGACCGCGAAGGAACGAGAGGAGAAGCGGCCCGGGCGGGCCCGGACCGGATCAGGCGGCGCCGATCTCCGAAGGATCGAAGCCTTCGATCTGCGCGAAACGAGCGACTTCCACCGGAGTGGTGATGCCGCGGAGGATCTTCAACTTGCCATCGCCGAGCAGGCTTCGCATGCCACCGCGGATGGCCGCCTCCCGGATCTTCGAGATCGACGCCCGCTCGAAGGCGAGCTCCCGGATTTCGGCGTTCATCACCATCATCTCGAAGATCGCCATGCGACCTCGATAGCCGTTGCCGTTGCAGGCGGCGCAACCGACCGCCTCGTGGATCTCGCCACCGGCGATCTCCTCCTCGCTGATGTTCACCAGCGAGAGCAGCTTCCGGTCCGGGTTGGGGTCGAGTCGCTTGCACTTCGGGCAGAGCACCCGGATGAGCCGCTGAGCCATGATCGCCTGGATCGAACTCGCGACGAGGAACGGCTTGATCCCCATGTCGACGAGACGCGTGATCGCACTCGGGGCGTCGTTGGTATGGAGGGTCGAGAACACGAGGTGACCGGTGAGGGCCGCCTGGATCGCGATGTCCCCCACTTCACGGTCTCGGATCTCGCCGACCAGCACCACGTTGGGTGCCTGCCGAAGCATGGCCTTGAGGATCAGCGGGAAGGTGAGCCCGATCGAATCGCGGACCTGCACCTGGTTGATGCCGTTGAAGTTGTACTCCACCGGATCCTCGGCGGTGATGATCTTCCGGTTGGGCTCGTTGAGCACGTTGAGCGCGGAGTACAGCGTGGTGGTCTTGCCCGGACCGGTCGGTCCCGTCACCAGGAAGATCCCGTTCGGGCGACGGATGATCTTGTTGAAGAGCTCGAGATTGTCGGGCTCGAAGCCGAGGCTCGGCAGGCCGATCTGCACGGAATCCGGCCGCAGCACTCGAAGGACCACGCTTTCCCCGTGATACGCGGGGCACGTCGAGACCCGGAAGTCGATCTGAGCACCGTCGATGGGCAGCTTGATTCGCCCGTCCTGGGGAATCCGGCGTTCCGAGATGTTCACACCCGCCATCAGCTTCAGTCGGGCGAGAATCGCCGACTGGTTCCGCTTGGGGGGACTCTGCCGGACGTGACAGACGCCGTCGATCCGGTACCGGAGTTCGACGCGGTCGTCGCGAGGCTCGACGTGGATGTCGCTCGCCCGGCCGCGGACCGCTTCGACGATGAGTTCGTTGACCAGCCGGACGATCTTGGAGTCGCCCGCGTCGACGTCGATGGAACTGTCGATCGAGCTGTCGACCGAGCTGTCCACGGACTTGTCGACGGTGACGTCGATCGAGTCCGGGCCCGCCTCGCCGCCACCGAGCTTCGCCGCCCCGCCCTCGCCGATCCAGTCCATCATCTGGGACTTGACGCCGACGACGAGATCGAACTCCTGGGGAAGTCGGAATCGGAGGAGGTCCAGCATCTCCAGGTCCATCGGATCATGGACGAGCAGCCGGAGCCTGCCGCTCTCGGAGGACAGCGGGATCACGCAGTGCTTCCGCACGATCTCCTCGTCGACCAGCGAGAGATCCACCTGTCCCGACCCTTCGGCGGTTCCGAGGTCCACGAAGTCCATCCCGGCCTGCCGGGCGAGGCTCGAGCCGACCTGGATCTCCGTGGCGAAGCCCTTTTCGACCAGCACCTCGCCGAGTCGCTTCCCGCTCTCGCGGGCCTCGGTCTCACAGGTGGCGATCGAGGACTCCTCGACGATGCCGTCGGCGACGAGGATCTCACCGAGTTTCTTGCGAACCTTCCTGGCCAAAACGCTGGCTCCGATCTTGGGTCGTTCCGACCGCGGCGCGAGGCGGCGGTCCGAATCCGTTCTCTGGATGGCACGCCGGACGGCGTGTCGAACACTGCGAGGCCTCATCGGGATGACGGGCCCCGACCCCGATGGGGACGGAGGCCGGCGAGGCCCGCAGAGTCCCCTAGTATGGCGGTGCAGTCACTCGACTGCAATACGACCACCGTGATCGCACGTGAGCAGCCCACCACCGACATCCTCCTCCGGAACCCCCCTCCGTTTCCTCGTCACCGCCGGCCCCACCTGGGAACCGGTCGACGAAGTCCGGTTTCTGGGAAACCGGTCCTCCGGACGACTTGGTGCGGCGATCGCCGACGCCGTGGCGGCCCGGGGCCATCGCATCACCCTGCTCCGGGGGCCCGCGACCACCGATCCCGCCCCGGGTCCGCACCGGATCGACCAGCGGTTCCAGACCGCGGCGGAACTCGAGGAACTTCTGGCCGGCCACTGGCCCGAGAA
>JAACEA010000080.1 GCA_009936695.1 Planctomycetia bacterium | reverse complement strand
GAGCCGAACACCCGGATCGAGTGGGCGACCCCCAGCATTCTCCCCTGCGCCGCTTCGCCGGCGGTATCCGAGAGCAGGGCCGACATGTTCGTGGTGGCCAGCGACATCGCGACGCCGACCAGCGGCAGGATCACGATGAGCCACTGCCATCGATCCGGTGCGACCTGGAACCCGAGCAGCACCGCGAGCGCGATCGCGCTGGCGGTGGTGGCCGCGCGTGGAGCAAGGCGACGACCGACCGGTCGGATCAGGAACCACTGCGTGGCGACCATCGCGATGCTCGTATACGACATCAGCCAACCCACGTCGGCCGATGTGAACGACCACTTCTGGACGAAGAACACGGAATTGAACTGGAAGACGAAGTCGATTCCGAGGTAGAGGAAGAAGTTCACCAGCAGGAGCATTCGAAACGACGGCATTCGGAACGCGTCGCCGAATTCGATGATCGCGCCGCGGCGTTCGGGAATGATCGCGGATTCGGCCCCCGTTCCGGTTTCAGGTTCGGCGGCCGGGAATCGCCAGAGGACGAGCAGGACCGACGCGATGTAGATCGTTCCCGCGACCACGAAGACGAGTGGATAGGACGCCCAGTCGAAGCTCTTCCGATCGGCGAGATGGCCGCCGATCGCCGGCGCGAAGACGTATGCGAGACTGCTTGCGAGATAGACGTATCCGAATCGCCGGGTCTTCTCGACGCCGGACCAGCGATGCGCCACCTCCGCCTGAGCGAGCACGAGCAGCACGCCGGTGAATCCGATCAGGAACTGACTGAGGACGATGAGCCACACCTGATCGATGCCGATCGACCACGCGATCGCGAAGTTCCCGAGCCCGGTGATGCCCATCGCCGCCGCGAGGACGGTGCGTCGCCCATGTCGATCCGAAAGACGCCCGAGCAGTGGCGATCCGAAGAACTCACCGAGGCGCATCATCCCCATCGCGACACCGAGCAGGAAGACCCGCTGCGCCATGCTCGTTCCGTCGGGCAGGACGCCGTGCTCGACGGGATGAAGGAACATGGGCGAGAGCACCGGCGATACCAGCGCGCCACCGAAGAACCCGAGAAACACCAGGATGTAGATGATCGGCATGGGTCGGGGAGGTCCGGTGGCGTTCGTCAGGAACGTTCACCGTACCGAGGTGCGACTCCGTCCAGTCCCCGACCGTGTCCCCGAGGCTCGATCCGGAGGCCGGGTGCGACTCAGGAGGTTCCCGCGGATGCAGGCTTCCCGGTCGCAGCGACCCCGGCGGGCTTGCCGCCGGGGCGGCCCGCGGGCTTTCCACCCGGGATGCCCTCGGGACGTCCGCCGCCGAACATCCCCCCGCCCGACGTGGTGTCGATCTCGGAGACGATCTCGCCCGCGGTGGGGCGACGGAGAAGCACGTCTTCACCTTCCTCGAGGCCGGAGACGATCTCGACCTCCATTTCGCTCGCGCGTCCGATCTCGACCGGGGTCTGGGCGAAACCACCTTCGGAAACGGTGTAGACGTAGGCCATCGGACCGGCTCGGAAGACGGACTGGATGGGTGCCGTGATCGCGTCTTCGACCTTGCCGAGCAAAATCTCGCCCCGACATCGCATCGACGGCTTCAGGCCGAGTTCAGGATCGGCGTCCAGGACGACCCGCACGGTGTAGTCGCGGCGATTCGGATCACGCCAACCGCCACCCTCCGCAAGCACACTGACCCCGAGCACGGTGCCGGAGATCGCCGTCCCGGGGACCGAGTCACTGTAGATGACGGCGGACTGCCCTTTCTTGATTCGACCGCTGAGCGCCTCGCCGACCTTCATGCTCGCGATCATGCGACTGGTGTCGGGGAGGATCATCACGAGTTCGTTCTGACGGAGTTCGGTACCGACCTGCGGAGGCGGGTCGTTGTCACGACCTCGACGCTCACCGCCCGAGAGGCTCGACGCGAAGACCACGAGACCGTCGTTCGGAGCTTCGATGATGCACGCCTTCAACTGTTCCCTGAGGTCGCTGAGCCGCTCGATCGCGGTGTCCCGCTTGAAGTGAGCGCTCTCGACGTCGGCTTCGATCTTCACGATCTCCGCCTCATGACGCTGACGAACCCGCGCCTTCTCGGCGTTGCTCTGCTCCACCGCGGATCGCTTGGTCGCCTCTTCCTGCTTGATCGTGTAGTTCTCGTAGATCTTCTTCGCGAGCTCGAATTCCTTGACTCTGGCTTCGGCTTCGATCATCGCGATCCGATCCGCCTCGTACTCGTCGAAGGAGACCCAGCCGTTGCCGAGGAGCTTCTCCGCGTCGGCCGCTCTGCGAACCGTGCGGTCCCGATTGATGCGAGCCGTCTCGATGTCGAGATTCAGTTTCTGCCGACTGGTGACGACGCCACCCTCTTCCCAGGCCTTGAGATCCAGGTTGGCGATCTCGATCTCGAGATCCGCCTTCTCGAGATCGCTCGCCATCGTCGACCTCCGGATCGCGAGGGACTGCTCCGCCGCGACCACGGCGCTCTCGGCGGTCTGGACCTTGTCTTCTCCATCCTTGATCTTGTCGACCAACTCGTCGTCAGCGAGCCGCAGGATGATGTCGCCCTTCCGGACGAAAGAGCCTTCTCCGACCACCTCGGTGATCACCGCGCGGCCTTCGAGGAGGTTTCGAATCTCGACCTGACTCCCGGCGACGAGTTCACCGCTGACCGGGATCATGATGTCGAAATCACCGCGATCGACCTTGTGCATGTCCGATGCTTCGACCGCCGAGGCGGGCGTCGAGTCACCACCCAGGGTCAACGCGAGGGTCGTACCGACCACTGCGAGCACCAGGATCCCAACCACCCAGGAAACGGCCTTTCCCGAACGACGTGTGGTCATGGAAGCATCAATAAGGCGTGAGACTGGTCGCATGGCGGTTCCTGACGAGAAACGGGGGTTGAGCCGACACAGGGGTGATCGGCCCGCAGGTGGTCTGTTCTACTAGAACGAGCGTTTTCCGTTGCAGATTGGCTCCGAAAAACGCTTGAACAGGGCAGACCTACAGCCGGAGGCGGTCCACCCTCGTCGATGCGTTCGGCGGGGGGGATCGCAGGATTCAGGCCGGACCGGGCAGGGTCGCCCCTTTCTCGAGATCGAAGCGCCGGAAACGCCTCCCGCGAGATCGGGACGGGGGTACCTTCTCCCGGAATGCGCCTGACTCCTCTCACCGCCGATCTTCTCATGCTCCTGGCCGCGGCGATCTGGGGATTCGGCTTCATCGCCCAGAAGGAGGCCATGGATGAGGTCGGGCCCCTGACCTTCAATGCCGTCCGCTTCGCGATCGGTGCCCTCGCCGTGGCTCCCCTGCGACTCTTCATTCCGCGGGTCAAGCCCGCCCCCACCCCGGAGGGACGGCGTGCCGAACGATCACTCCTGATTCGTGGATCGATTCTGCTCGGGCTGGTCGTCGCCCTCGCGTCCGCATTCCAGCAGTGGGGAATCGTTGGAACCGATGCGGGACCGGCTGGATTCATCACCGGGCTTTATGTCGTCTTCACGCCGTTGGTCGGCTTGTTGATCGGCATCCGAACCGGACTCGCCACCTGGCTGGGGTGCGGCCTTGCCGTCGTGGGAATGTGGTTTCTCGGCGTGAAGGCTGATACCGGTGGATTTCAGATCGACATTCCGTCACTGCTGGTCCTGCTCGGCGCGGTCGGCTGGGCGGTGCAGGTACAGATCGTCGGTCGGTACTCACCAAAGACCGACCCGATCGAACTCACCGTGCTTCAGTTCACGGTTGTCGCCATCACCACTTTCATCGCGGCCCTTCTGATCGAAGGGCCAGAACAGGCCCTTGGCATCGGCCGAGCCCTTCGCGAGGCGACCTGGGAGATCCTCTATTCCGGAGTCCTCGCGATCGGCGTCGCCTTCTTCCTTCAGATCGTCGCCCAGCGAAAGTCTCCCCCGGCTCACGTCGCGATCCTGCTGAGCCTCGAAGCGGTGTTCGCCGCACTTGGTGGATGGTGGTTGCTGGGCGAGACCTACGACGAACGAACCATGATCGGGTGCGGGTTCATGTTGGCCGGGATCGTCGCCAGCCAGCTTCCTCGATTCGTCGGCCGAAGAGCTCCAATATCCCAGCCATGATGCGGCTTTTCGTGGCTCAAACGCCTGATTCGAGGTCGGAGGATCCCGTCGTACCACTACAGTGGAGACATGGAATTCGGTCGTGATCAGCCTCGCGGAATTCACCGATGGGCCCCTGCCCTGATCTTGCTGGGCACTGCATCGGCGTGGGCTGCCGGATTCACCCAATCCGACGATGCGGTTGTCCCGGACGATGCGATCCATGCGGGCGTCCCGGCCGCCGACCACGCGATCGACTTCAACCGCGACGTTCGCCCGATCCTCGTCGCCCGGTGCTTCGCCTGTCACGGCCCCGATTCCTCGACTCGGAAGCGCGGCCTTCGACTCGACGTCCGGAAGGGCGCTGTCGAGCCCGCGGCGTCCGGCCGTCAGGCCGTCGTCGTCCCGCACGACGCGGACGGCAGTCTTCTGCTGGAGCGGATCACGGATGATCTCGATCCGATGCCACCGTCCGGCGAGCCCCTGACGACCGAGGAGGTCGAGATCCTCCGACGCTGGATCGATGCGGGCGCGGAATACGAAGGCCATTGGTCATGGGAGCCGATTCAGGATCCCACACCCCCGACCATCGATGACGAACGATCGGCGACGGTTCGAAACGACGTGGACCGATTCGTCGAAGATCGTCTTCACGCCGAAGGTCTCACGGCCGCCGGTGACGCCACTCCCGCGCGACAGGTTCGACGGCTCGCCTTCGACCTCACCGGCCTGCCGCCGGACCCCGGCGTGATCGAGGCTTTCGAACACGATCCGAGCGACGATCACTGGAACCGGATGGTCGAGGCGTACCTCGCATCGCCCGCCTTCGGCGAGCGATGGGGACGCCACTGGCTCGACCTCGTCCGCTACTCGGAGACCTATGGACACGAGTTCGACTATCCGATCCGCGAAGCGTGGCGGTATCGCGACTGGGTGGTCCGGGCGTTCAACCAGGATCTCGGATACGACCGATTCCTCGCCGAGCAGATCGCTGGTGACCTGCTCGATCCGCGACCGAACCCCGTGGACGGCACCAACGAAAGCGTGATCGGCACCGGGCACTGGTACTTCCACCAGGCGGTGCACGCGCCCACCGACGTGACCCAGGACCAGTCCGATCGCATCGCCGACCAGCTCGAGGTCTTCGGCCAGGGATTCCTCGGCCTCACCGTCGCCTGTGCCCGGTGCCACGACCACAAGTTCGACGCGATCAGCACCCGGGACTACTACGCGCTCTCCGGGTACCTCCAGTCGATGCACCAGGGGTATGCGTATCTCGATCCCCACCATCGAATCACCGAGGCGGTGGCTCGACTCCGGAACGCCGGACCGATGCGCGACATCCGATCGGCGCTCGAGTCACCGACCCGCCTCGCCGAGTACTTGAAGGCTGCCGCGGAGACGCGACCGGGTCGGACCGAGGACGGCAAGGCGTGGAAGCCGGTCGATCCCGAACGAATCGCTGAAGTCGCCGGGGATCGCGATCTCGATCCCGGTCTGCTCGGTCGCTGGACCGAGTCCTTTCGAGACGACGCCTGGCGATCGCCGGACCACCCCTGGCGGGCCTGGGTCCTGCTCGGTCACGACGGTGCGATCGACGATGAGTCCACCCGACGCGACGCTCGGGGGAAAGTGATTCCGAACATCGATCTCGTCGTCGACGAGGGAGCCGTCGTCCTCGAGTCGTTCGATCAACCGACGCCGGACCTTCGGTGGTATCCCACCGGTTGGGCGTGGACCGGGACGGACGACATGCCGACACCCCGCGGTGGGACCCTCGCCAGCGACGACGGTGATCACCGTCTTCAGGGAACGATCCGGAGCGAGACCTTCACGCTCGATCGACGCTTCCTCCACTGGCGGGTCCGCGGTGATGGGAACGGTGCAAGAATCCGACTCGTCGTCGAAGGCATGATGATGGACGAGTTCAACGCGCTGCTCTTCGGTGGATATCGACGCGACGTCGCCTCGAACGACGGCTGGCGACACGTGGTGAACGACACGCGGCTCCAAGCGGGCAGCCGCGCCCATCTCGAACTCATCGACGATGGCACCGGCCGACTCGAAGTCGATGCGATCTGGCTGAGCGATCGCGGCGACGGGAGACTTCCCGACGAGGATCTCCCAGACTGGATCGATGCCGCCCGCGGCGAGGATGCGAACGAACTCGCCGAGGCCTTCGCAAGATCGGCGGCGGGATCCGACGATTCCGAGACCTACCGAAGCCCGCTTCGAGATCGGCTGATCGACGCCGGCCTCTGGGGTGACACGCTCGCCGAAGCGGACGCGAATCGGGAGACCGTCGCGGCCGAGGAACGCCGCCTGTCGACGATCGCCGGTGACATCCCCGGGCCGGTCCGGGTGCTTGCGGCGCTCGAAGGGTCCGGGGTCGATCAGCACGTCTCCATCCGTGGCTCGCATCGGAGTCCCGGCGAGATCGCGGTTCGTTCCTTCATCACATCGATCGCCGGTGAACCGACCTCGCCCGGTGAATCGGGTTCGGGACGCCTCGAACTGGTCGAGACGATCTTCGCGACGTCCAATCCATTCCCCGCCCGCGTCATGGCGAACCGCGTCTGGCACCATCTCTTCGGCCGAGGGCTCGTGGCGACCACCGACGATTTCGGTGGCCTCGGCGAGATGCCCTCGCACCCCGAACTCCTCGATCACCTCGCCTCCGAGTTCCGGACGAGCTGGTCGATCAAGGACCTCATTCGATCGATCGTGAGGTCCAGCGCGTATCGGCGTTCGAGCGTCCCCGCCGAAGCGACCGCGGACCGGATGCGCTTGATCGATCCGAATCGCGCCCTGCTCGCCGCCGCGCCGGTCCGTCGGCTCCAGGCCGAGGCGATTCGTGATTCGATGCTCTTCACCAGTGGTCGACTCGACTCCACCGTGGGGGGCGCCTCGGTCGGAACCCATCTCACGCCGTTCATGAACGGCCGCGGTCGTCCCGGCCGGAGCGGGCCGCTCGACGGCGCCGGACGACGAAGCATCTACCTCGAGGTTCGGCGGAACTTCGCCAATCCGATGCTCGCCGCGTTCGACCTGCCGGCCCCGATGACCACGGTCGGTCGTCGCAACAGCTCGAACGTGCCCGCCCAGTCGCTCGTCCTCCTGAACGATCCCTTCGTTCACGAAATGGCGGCGGCGTGGGCGGACTCGATCCTGGCGGACACGTCGCTCGGGAACGACGAGGATCGGGCTCGTCGGATGTGGCGACTGGCCTTCGCCGCACCGCCCACCGAGGAGGACGTCCGCATCATCGTCGACCACGTGGACGCGACATCCGATCCGGTCGAGGCCTGGAACGACATCGCGCACGCCCTCTACAACTCCAAGGCCTTCGTCCACCTCGACTGAACCCGCCGGATTCCACCATGTCCCACGAGTCACATCACTGCGGTCGGTTCCTCGCGGGCGCGACCACCCGGCGCGACATGCTTCGTCAGGTCGCCGGCGGGTTCGGGCTCGCCGCGTTCGCGGCGCTGGGCCACGAGGAACGCGCCGTCGCCGCGAGTCCCAACCGCATCGGCCGCGACGGCATGCTTCCGTCGCCGCATCACGCCGCGAAGGCCCGAAGCGTGATCTTCCTCTACATGGACGGCGGTCCGGGGCAGATGGACACCTTCGACCCGAAGCCGCGACTGACCGACATGCATGGCCAGCCCTTTCCGATGGAGAAGACGCCGACGCAGTTCGATTCCAACGGCAACTGTCTGGGGACGCCCTGGGACTTCCGACCGGGCGGTGAATCGGGGACGCCGGTATCCGACCTCTTTCCCCATGTCAGGGAGATGGCCGACGACATTCTCGTGGTCCGATCGATGACCTCTCCGTTCAATGAACACACGAATGCCAACTACTTCCTCCACACCGGTCACGGGCTCGCCGGCCGCCCATCGATGGGTGCGTGGGCGACCTACGGCCTCGGCAGTGAGAATCGCGACCTCCCGGGATTCGTGGTGCTCGACGGCGGCTTGATACCCCCCGGAGGACTCGAGTGCTTCGGCAACGCGTATCTCCCCGCGACGCATCAGGCTTCCGTGCTCCGGCCCGCCGACGAGGTGCTCGCGAACGTGAAGCCCCGCGAGTCGATCGATCGCCAGCGAAGGAAGCTCGGCCTCGTCGAAGCGTTCGATCGCGGATTCCGGTCGTCGAGCGACGATCGCATCGAGAGCGCGATACGAAATCAGGAACTCGCCTTCCGCATGCAGTTCGCGGTCCCCGAAGCGACGGACGTCGAGGAGGAGCGGGCGAGCACCCGTCGAGACTACGGATTCGAGAGCGACTACGAACCGACGCGGATCTTCGCCCGGGAATGCCTGCTGGCGCGTCGTCTGGTCGAACGCGGCGTGCGGTTCATCGAATGCACCTGCCCGAGGGTGAGCGGTGACCGCTGGGATCAGCATGGAAAGCTGAAGGAGGGTCACGAGAACAACGCCCGGGCCGTCGACCAGCCGATCGCGGCCCTGCTCGCGGACCTCAAGCAGCGGGGATTGCTCGATTCGACGCTG
>JAACEA010000079.1 GCA_009936695.1 Planctomycetia bacterium | reverse complement strand
GCGGCCGGTGAGGATCTCGCCGACGCCGTGGTCCGATTCATCGAACCGCTCGCCGCGGCCGCGCACCGCATTCGTCGATCCTGACGACGGGGGGACCCGGAACGCCAGGCCGTTTCGAATTCATCCGGGACTGTGGCCCGATGCCGTTCCTCGACGGCTCTTCGCGGCCCCCTCGAGTTGAAGTGTCGTCTCGTTGAAGTGGCGTCTCATGTCGTCTCATGTCGTCTCATGGAACCGATGCTCGGGGATTTCGAAGAAGGTCCACGATCGGCGTGACGAATCCGTTACCCTCGATGCTCGGAAACTCCTGGAGATCACGACGCATGCTTCAAGCCACGCTCCTCGCCGGACTGCTCCTTTCGCCGACCGCCGCCGGATCCGGTGGTGGCGCGATCCTCAAGGTTTCGAACGTCAATGCGACGCGTGGCCAGACGGTTTCCGTTCCCGTGCGTGCGGAGACGATGGACATCATCGGGGCCTTCGGCTTCAACGCGATGCCGCTCGGCCTCGAAGTCGACGACGTGCTGTACGACGGTCCGATCTTCAGCAACGGTTGGAATGGTTGGGACTCCGCGCCGTCGCCCAATGTCCGGGTGGACGCCGCCTGTATCTTCACCGAGGATCAGATCGCGCCAGGCGATCACCCGCTGGTCGGGCTGATGATCGACGTGCCGGCGAATCTCGAGCCCGGCACGGTGATTCCGATCACCCTCTCGAAGGTCTCCTTCTTCAACTACGACTTCTCGGTGCCGACGCTCGAAGCGTTGGATGGCAGCATCACGGTCTTCCGGACCTCGGATCTCAACGGAAACGGCATCGTCGAGCCAGGCGACCTGGGATTGATGCTCGCGGACTGGGGGCCGGTCACGAAGTCCCCGGCCGCCGACGTCAATGGCGACGGTGTGGTCAACGGCGCCGACATCGGCCGGCTGCTCGATCGATGGGGTACCGAAGGCTGATCATGCCGTCTCGTGCCACGGTCCGAGGCGGGTGAAGAGCGGTGGTCGAGACTTGAGTGAAGTGACGACGGGTGTGCGGCCTCGATCCGCCCACCCGTCGTCGCACTCCGACGATCTCGAGTCTCCGATCCCACCTCATGGTCGAGGGTGGGGGAGCCGTCGCGGTGGCGACCCGTGCCTTCCCGGTTCGACCGGCAGGGATTCAGTAGCGACGCATCACGCCGGTGACGACGCCCTGGATCCGGCAGTCGCGAACGATGATCGGCTCGAAGTCGGGATTGGCGGGCTGGAGCCGGATGGTCCCGTCGCTCTCGCGAAAGAAGGTCTTGAGCGTGGTCTCGCCGTCGGGAAGGAGGGCGACGACCCGCTCGCCGTTTCGGGCGGTCTGTCGTTTCTCGACGATCACGTAGTCGCCATCGAAGATGCCTTCGTCTCGCATCGACTCGCCTTCGACCTGAAGGGCGAACATCTCTCCATGGCGTCCCTTGCGGGGCCCGAAGATCTGCCCCAGATCGAGCTCGCTGTCGTCCTCGCACTTCTCGATCGGGCGACCGGCGGCGATTCGTCCCTTGAGGGGGAGCACGAGGTCTTCACCGACGGGTTCATCCACCGGCGACAAAGAGCGTGCCTTGTTCGGATCTCGAACGAGAGCGCCCTTGCCGACCAGTGCCTCGACGTGTTCGAAGACCGTCACCTTGCTGACGCCGAATTCGTTCGCGATCTCCTGCATCGTCGGGGAATAGCCCTCGCTCTCCCGATAGGTGCGGACGAAGTCGAGAATGCGAAGCTGTTTGGGAGTCAGGTTCATGACGGTTTTCCTGGGTCGAGGTCGAGCGAACGGGGGTGGATGGAGCGCGATCGGAACTGGAGACGCGGGAGAGATGGTCCTCGGTGTGGGAGCGAAGCCGTTCAAGCGTGGCGCGAGCCACCATTCGAACGCGTTCGCCATGCCCGACGAGCGACCTTCCGACGAGTGATCGGGGCGACATCGGACCCCGGGCCGAAGACGCCGGGGCGGAGTGGAGCAACTCCGCCACCGGCGTTTCGAGCGGGGGTGAATTCGGGATCCCGGATCGGTCGGCGAGGTGACGAAGTGCCGCCGGACTGATTTCGACCCGGTCGATGCCGAGGCATCGCTCGAACACGTCCTGGTGTCGGGGGTGGTCTTCGGTGCGGGCATCATGCGGCGTCACCCGAAGTCGGCGTGCGGCCCTTCGATCGATGGGGGGGCGTCGTCGAGCGGGTTGGTCTGCCGAATCGGAGGTCGATGGTGGGTCAGTCTCGGATCCGTCGCCGGTCTCGGGAAGCAGGATTCCAAGCATTCGAAGTGTGGTGAGGAGGAACGCGAGCATGCCGCCGGGGTTCCGGGTGGGAACGCCCGGATGCCCGGGATGGGTGAACGGTCGGGAGATGGATTGGAGGCGCTCGTCGGTGGGAACGATCTTCCGGACGTAGTCTCCACCGGGGCCGAGTTGAACGAGAGGCATGGTCATGGGGGGCGGGTCCTTGCGAAGCGGGTGGCACCCGAGGGGGCGTGCCATGGTGTCCTGAACTTGTTCGGCGGTTGTCAGGGTGACACTCCACAATTCGTTCGGTGAATGTTACCCCGACCAGAATCCGTACGGGCTGAAGTCGACCGACTGACCGCCGTCGTGGCGGATTTGCGTGAAAAACCCCTTTTTCAGGGTTGAAAAAGGGGTTTGATGGTGGAGAAAGGCGCCGCCCCGCCGGAGGGGGGCAGGAGGACGAGGCGACGCCGCCCATTCGAACGACGAACAGGCGATGGGTGCAGGTTATGGGTCGCCGTCGGGGAATCCCGGATTCGGGCGGAATTGCGTGAACGGCTTTGAACGTCGGATTACGCTCCACGAGCCATGCCAGGAACGCATCACGAGTCTCGGATCGGATTCGGCGTCGAAGCGCGATCGCAATGGGATCTCGCACCCGATCTGTCATTCCTCAATCACGGCTCCTTCGGGGCGGTTCCTCGTGAATTGCAGGAGCGGGCGAGCGAGGCCCGCCGAGCGATCGAGGGGAATCCCGTCGAGAGTGTCTGGCGGGACGGGGTGCTGGCGATCCGTTCCTCCGCCCGCGCAGTGGCCGAATTCCTCGGGGCGGATGGTGATCGGACCGGTTTCGTCTCCAATGCGACGAGCGGGATCAACGCGATGCTGCAGTCGGTCCCGCTCGAGCCGGGAGACGAGGTGCTTCACCTCGATCACGGTTACAACGCGGTCTGGCAGACGATCCTGATGACCGCGCGTCGTCGCGGCATCGTGCCCCGGAAGGTCGAGATCCCGCTGCCGATCGCGGGGCCCGCGGATTGGATCGACGCCGTGGAACACGCCATCACACCGCGAACGAAACTGCTCGTGCTCGATCAGATCACGTCACCGACGGCCCTCGTGCTTCCGACCCGCGAGATCGTCGAGATGGCGAAGTCGCACGGCGTCGAGACGATCGTCGACGGCGCCCACGCGCCGGGGATGCTCGATCGGCCGGTGGCGGACATCGGTGACCCCGTCGCATGGACCGGCAACCTTCACAAGTGGCCGTGCGCACTTCGCGGCACGGCGGTTCTCGTGGTCCGGTCGGATTTCGAGGATCGGATCAAGCCGACGGTGATCAGCCATCATCTCGATCAGGCGTTCACGGCGGAGTTCGACTGGCAGGGCACGTTCGATCCCGTGCCGTGGATCCTTGCGAAGGACGCGATCGGCTTCATGGACCGCTTCGGCGGCTGGGCCGAGGTGCGGCGTCGCAATCGCGAGCTCACGATCGCGGCCCACGCGATGCTCGTCGGGCGGCTCGGGGTCGAACCCATCTCTTCGCTGGACGGTTCATCGCTCGGCTTCATGGCGACGCTGCCGCTGCCCGATCGTCTCCAGCCCGATGGTGGCGGGCCACCGCTGCCGTCGGCCGATCCGCCCCGCGGACCGCTCGAGATCCGCGTCGATCCCGTGCAGGCGCGGCTGCTGGAAGAACACCGGATCGAGATTCCGCTCATGCATTTCGGTGGCCGGCGTTTCATGCGATTCAGCACGCATGTCTACAACGAGTTCTCCGAGTACGAGCGACTGGCCGCGGCGGTCGAGACGATGTGAACGGTCGTGGGATTCAGGCGACCGTCTTCGTGTGGCGGTCCAGCCCCGCATCGCAGCGGGTGAGTCCGAGGTCGATGCTTCGCTGCAGACGGGCAAGGCTTTCGGGCACGTGGTCGCGGGGGAGTTCCGGATGATCGAGGTGGTACACCAGCGCCCTGCCATGGACCATCTTGCGTTCGATGCCCAGATTGTACAGCCGGACGCACAGGTCGGAGTCCTCGCCGATCCCCCAGCCTTCGAACGCTTCGTCGAATCCATTGATTCGGACCACGTCCTCGCGCCACATCGCGAGATTGCATCCGAGCAGGCCGTAGAGGTCGCGGTCCCGTCGAATCCGAGGCATCGGAAGGCGGATCGCCTTGAAGATTCCGGAGAGACGGCCTCGACGGAGGAGTCTGGGGATCGTGGTCCGGCCCTCGAGCACCGCGTCCACGAAGCGTTCCGGAATGAACGCACGGCGTCCCTGGACGAAGGTCCCCGACTCGGCGAGCCGGAGATGGTCCTCGAGCCACCGATCATGGGGGAGGCAGTCACCGTCGAGGAACACGAGGTAGGGGTTCGTCGCTCGGGCGACGCTCTCGTTCAGGATGCGGGTCTTCCGAAAACCGTCGTCCGGGTGCCAGCAGTGGTTGATCCGCGTTCCCGCGGGTGGTTCGAACGACCGGATCATCGCGGCGGTGTCCTCGGTCGAGCCGTCGTCGGCGATGACGATCTCCGCCGGCCGATGACTTCCGCCGCAGAGTCGGTGCAGGATCGCTTCAAGGGCTCGCGGGGCGTTGTAGGTGCTCACGATCACGCTCGCGGTGGGCGTTCGGGCGTCGGCGCTCACGAATCGCTCCGGTCCGATTCGCGTCGAAGCGGCGGTGAACTCGGTGGCTGGGTCGAACGTCGTTCGCACCATGCCTTCGCGTGCTTGTAGAACGCACCCTCGGCATTGCCGAACGCGATCACGAACCCCGCCCAGCCGTCGAGCACGCCGAGTTTGAACACGTAGTGCTTGACGAACTCGATGAAGCCTCGTGCCACGGCGCCCGCCATCGATCGCCCGCCGCCCCGGGCGAGCACCTTCTGCGATCCGAGCGTCGAGTAGCGATTGGCCTTGTGCTGAAGTTCCCCGAGGTCCTTGAACGGAATCTGCCAGATGTCGGCGGGGAGGACCGCGACCTCGGCGCCGTCCGCGGCGATCCAGCCCTCGTGCACCGGGAGCTGGTCGTAGTGCATGCGGCCGTTGCGGAACAGCTGCGGCTGCCGGAAGTTCGGATACCAGCCGCTGTGTCGGATCCAACGGCCCATGAACCAGTTCCGGCGTGGGACCCGCCAGATGTCGACGGCGTCCGGATCGGAGATCACCGCGAGAATCGCGTCCCTGGCCTCCGGGGTGCACCGCTCGTCGGAGTCCAGCGAGAAGATCCAGTCGCCCCGGCAGGCCGCGATGGCCTTGTTGCGGAGCGGGCCGAAGCCCTCGAAGTCGATCTGCACCACCCGCGCGCCGAGGCGTTCCGCGATCTCGATGGTTCCGTCCGTGGCGTGGGAATCCGCGAGGACGATCTCATCGGCCCAGAGGACGCTGGAGATCGCCGCTTCGATCTTGTCGGCCTCGTTGTAGGCGATGACGTAGGCGGTGACGGAAGGCGAGCCGTCCTCTCGCCGGATCCGGGGTGGGGTCTCTTCGGACATCCGACGGAGAATACCGGAGGCCGCCGTCCCGTGAATCAGTCCTCGCCCGTGGCGGCATCCCGACGGCGCCGCTCCGCATCGGCGTACCGGGCCGCCTCGGACGCATCGACGGCCTCCGCGGCGCGTTCGGAGGCGGTTGCGAGGAATTCGTCGTTGTACCAGTCCCGCCAGGCGGTGAAGCTCCATCCGTTACCACTGGTGTCCGCGCCGGTGGCCCGACTGGTGATGCCGACGAGGGATCGATGCACTTCGGTGCGATAGATCACGACGACCGCATCCATGACCCGCATCACGAAGCCTTCGAGGATCTGGCCGATCACCGGCTGGAACGCCCCCGAGCCATCCCCGGTGACGGGAATGAGATTCTGGACGTAGGACCGCTGGGTGCCGATCGCGATCCACGCGAGGTCGCTCTTGCGCCGGACGCGGTCCGCCGAGTACTGGGTCGCGACGAGGTGCGGGATCGCGGGCCAGGCATCCATGACACCGGCGATGCGACCGGCTCGATCGATCGTCTGGTGGTTCCCGCCGCGGAGTGCGGTCTGAAGCACCGCCAGCGTCTCGGCTGCGGCGGGTCCGCGGAGCGAGGCGAGGCACGCGTCACGCATCCCCGGCGCCGTGCCATGGATCGCGGTCCAGGCCAGTGCCGCCTGGCCGGACGGGCCGGATGCCGCGAGGTGCTCGACCACGGCAAGGCGGACGTCCTCCGCTTCGTCGGCGAGGACTTCGGGCATGGCGTAGAGAAAGCCGGGGTCGTCGAGGGCTCGAAGCTGTTCGAGTCCGGAAGCGCGGGTCTCGGCCTTCCGCATCCGTCCGAGGTTGGTCTTCCGGATCGACTCGAGAAGTCCGCGAACCCCCGGAGCCCTCGATGCCGCGAGGTTGGCCCGCGCCCGCGCCGAGGTTCGCGCGTCGACCATCGGCGGCAGCACGCCCTCGCGTGCGATCGGCGTCGGCGGCAGGACCCCGTCGGTCCATCCGTACCCGTGCCCGGTCCCCGGCGGCACGGCATGCGTCACCGTCGGGAGGACGGTGGTCGTGAGGAGCGTGACGACGAGGGGGATGATCGGCAGGGGCATCGGATTCGCTCCGTGGCGTTCGGACCGGCGATCGTTTCGTGACCGTCCCGAGTATATGGACGGTACGTTCGTATTCGACGGGAAACCCGAGGGGTTCCGGTGTCAACTCCCGATCGGGACGACCATCGCGTCGGTTCGATCGAGGCGTCGAAGGGCCCGCCCCGCGGCCGCCCGGTCCCGAAACACCCCGGCCTGCACCTTCCAGCCGTCGTCTTCGGATCGAATCCGGACGTCGCCGATGCCGCGGCGGGCGACTTCACGGCTCACCGCAGCCGCCTGTCGAGCCGCATTGTCTCTGCTCGAGAAGCTCCCGAACTGGATCGTGTAGCCGGTTTCGGCCAGGCGGGTGCGGGCGGTGTCGGCCGTATCACTGGAGAGTCCGGCGGCCCGATCGAGACAACGTCGGGCGGTGGTGCGGCGGCCCATCGCCTCGTAGTCCTCGGCGGCGAGGAGCAGCGCCCGTCCGGCCTCCTCCGGCCCGAGCCGGTCGGCCGCCCGCGCGAAGCTCGCCGCGGCTTCCAGTCGTCGACCTTCCCCGCGTTCGAGCACGCCCTGCTGGACGAGCGCCCTTCCGGCGACCACGTCGTCGCTCGAAGTCGCGGCGATCTTGAGGTAGCGACGGGCGTCCGCGGTGGCACCGACCCGCGTGGCGGCGACGCCGGCGATCAGTGCGGCGTCGCAGCGAAGGGTCGAATCCGAGGAACTCACGACCCGGCGGGATTCCGCCAGGGCGGTCTCGTTCCGGCCGTCGCGGAGGGCGAGCACGGCGTCGTCGTAGCGGCGTTGCTGCCCTTCGCCGCATCCGGGCAGGCACAGGGCGGCGAGCACGAAGGTCCGGATCACGAGAATGGCCGCGCGGGAGGTGCCCATGAGACCGTATGGTACGAAGTCATGAAGCTCCACGACCGAATCAGAGGAATGCTGCTCCGACGTCTTTTCCGGGAGGTCGCGGTCGACGACCAACGCCGGTGGCGAGGGGCCACGATGCTCTACGTCGCCGCGCATCTCGCGAAGGCGATCGAGTCGACCACCGATCGACCGAGGATCGGCGTGATGCTGCCGACGTCCGGGCTCTTTCCCGCGGCGTTGCTGGCGGCGTGGCGACTCGGACGAACCGTGGTGCCGCTGAACTATCTCCTTTCGCCCGAAGACCTCGCCTTCGTGATCGAAGACGCGGGGCTCGACGCGGTGGTGACGGTCGGGCCGATGCTCAGCTTCACCGGTTCCCTTCCCGAGGGGGTCACCGCCATCAAGATGGAGGAACTCGGGGTCAAGGGGCTTCCGCCGCGAACCAGACGCCGACCGATGGCCGACGACGAGCCGGCGGTCATTCTCTACACCTCGGGCACCTCGGGGCG
>JAACEA010000530.1 GCA_009936695.1 Planctomycetia bacterium | reverse complement strand
CGCAGGCAAGCGGGAGTCGCGGCGATTGATGGGGGACGTGGTGCTCACCGGGGAGGATCTGCGTGACGGCGTGGTGTTCGAGGACGGCTGCGTTCCGTGCACCTGGGGCATCGACACCCATCATCCGGACCAGCGGTACTCGAAAGGGCACGAGGGCGACGAATTCATCGCCGATTTCACCCGGGGCGAGGGGTACGAATACGAAGGTCCGTACTGGATTCCGTATCGCTGTCTCTACAGCAGGAACGTCCCGAACCTCTTCATGGCCGGCCGGGACATCAGCGTGACCCATGAGGCGCTCGGCGCGGTTCGCGTCATGAAGACGACGGGCGCGATGGGTGAGATCGTGGGCATGGCGGCGGCGATCTGCGAGGCCAATGATTGTGACCCTCGAGCGGTGTACTCGGCGCATCTCGACGACTTGAAGGGGCTGATGTCGATCGGTGCGGGGCGTTCCATCACGCCCGACGCGGCCGGTCGGTTTCGGCTTTCCGGGAGGACGGCGAGGATCCGTGGGCGGCAGCTCCGTTACGAACCGGAGCGTGATGCGCTCGGCTACTGGCGCACGTCGACCGATGCCGCCGAATGGCGGATCCGGGTCGCGGAGCCGACGGTGTTCGAGGTTCGGATGACCTCCGCCTGTCCCGAGGCTGAATCAGGATCACCCTTCGCCGTCCGCTTTCGCGACGACTCCGGTCGGTCCACGATGATCGATTCGACGGTTCCCACGACCGCGAACTGGGACGACCATCGGGTCCGCACGCTCGGCGTGGTCACGCTCGCGGGCGGCGACCATCTGGTCAGTGTCGAGAGCGGGCGACGGACCGGGCCGTTGATGAAGCTGCGTGGTCTCGAACTCGTTCCGCGGCCCGAAGGGCCGGAGCGGAAGTGATCGGTCCCTGATACGGCGACGCCCGATGAAATATGATGCGTCGGACCCGATCGCTTCCGATCATCGCGACCCGCAGGGGAGTCGGCAACGTGAGATTCATTCGTTTTCAACTCGAGCGATGGATTCAGGGCGGTGTGCTCCAGCAGCTCCTGCTCGTGGCCGCGATCATCGTGGGCATCTCCATCCTCGGCGGAGTCGTGGCGTGGTTGGGGACGAATGCGTTTTCCACTGTCTTCGACGCGATCTGGTGGGCGTTCCTGCGGCTGACCGATCCGGGGTACCTCGGCGACGACGAAGGGGTCGTTCTCCGGATCGTGTCGACCATCGTCACGGTGCTCGGCTACGTGCTCTTCATGGGATCGCTCATCGCGATCATGACCCAGTGGCTCGCCCGGACGATCGAGCGGTTCGACCGAGGTCTCGGCCCGATCGTGATGGAGGGTCACGTCGTCCTCATCGGCTGGACGAATCGGACGCCGGAGGTCGTGCGGGAACTCATGATCGCCCGGGGCCGCCTTCGTCGATTCCTGGCGAAGCATGACCGTCGGGTCCTTCGAATCGTCATCGTCGCCAAGGACGTGAACATCGAGCGGCGACGGTACATCCGCGCCTTTCTCGGGCGTCACTACCGGGCGCGGCGGATCTTCTTCCGGTCCGGGACGGAGATCAGCCGCAGCGAGCTTTCGCGATTCGACCTGCAGCGGGCGGGGGCGATCATCATTCCCGGAGACGAATTCCGCCATGGTGACGTGGAGTCGGCGGACGTGACCATGGTGAAGATGCTCGTGGCGCTTCGCGCGACGCTCGATTCGACTTCCGTCGACGAGGGGCCGCAGATCGTCGCGGAGATGTTCGACCCGCGGAAACTGAGGGCGGCGCGCGGGGTGCTGGGCTCCCGCTGCGCGATCATTCCCGGCGATTCGACGATCGCGATGCTGCTGGTCCACGCGATCCGCGATCCCCGGCTTCTGGCGGTCTCCCTCGAACTCCTGACCCACGCCCGGGGCTGCACCCCCTATGTGAAGGGATTCCCGGAGCTTGCCGGCACGCTGGCTGCGGAAGCGAACGCTCGTTTCTCGAAGGCGGTGGTGATCGGCGTGGTCCGTACCAGCGACGGGTGTTCCGT
>JAACEA010000078.1 GCA_009936695.1 Planctomycetia bacterium | reverse complement strand
TGGATGAGCCCGCGCAGCCCGACGACGCGCTGGCGGACGGGGTCGACGGTCTCGTCGGCAGCCGCGTGGGTGACTTCGACCTCGTGCGGCTCGTCGGTACCGGAGGAACCAGCGTGGTGTTCGAGGCTCGACAGCGGCGCCCCGACCGCGTGGTCGCGATCAAGGTGCTTCGAAGTGGATTCGCAGGCCCGCGAATGAGGCGGCGGTTCGAGCGAGAAGTCGAGATCACCGGAAAGCTCCAGCATCCCGGGATCGCACGGATTCTCGCTTCCGGGTCCGTCGCGATCGGTTGCCGGGAGTCGCCCTGGCTCGCGATGGAGTTCGTCCCGAACGCACGGCCGATCACCCGATACGCGACCGATGAGGGGCTCGACATCGCGGCCCGGATTCGCCTGATTCGAGAAGTCATCGGCGCAGTTCGCTACGCACACGGTCGCGGGGTGATCCACCGGGATCTGAAGCCGGCGAACATCCTGGTCGATGGTGCGGGCTCCGTTCGCGTGATCGATTTCGGAATCGCTCGTCTCGATGAGTCGTCGTCGAGCGCCGACACCCTCGCCACGATGCCCGGGCAGGTTCTGGGGACCGTTCCGTTCATGGCCCCGGAACAGATCGATGCCGGGATCGACGGCGTCGACGTTCGAACCGACGAGTATTCGCTCGGTGTCGTCGTCTATCTCCTGCTCGCGGAACGCATGCCGTACGAACTCGTCGACTGCGGGATCGTCGAAGCCGCTCGCCGCATTCGATCGATCGAGCCGGCTTCACTTCGGCGATACGCACCGAAGGTCGATCGTGATCTCGACCAGGTCGTTCGAAAGATGCTCCAGAAGTCGCCGGACGACCGATATCCGTCGATCGAAGCCGTCGACCTGGAGCTCGAATCATGGTCGTTCGGGCGTCCGGTCCTCGCGAGACCGATCACCGCGCCCGCACGGCTCTGGCGACTGGCACGTCGGAATCCACTCTCGGCCAGTCTCGTGGGCACGATGATCCTGGTCGCCATCGCGACGGTCGTGATCCTGTCGGTGATGCTGGATCGAGAGACCGGTCTGCGCCGCATCGCGATCAGCGCCGCCGCCGAAGCGAACCTGGCTTCCGCGATCTCCGCGCACGCCGCCGGCGACATCGCCTCGATGGAGATTCGGCTCGAGGAGATCCCGGAGTCGGATCGTGGATGGGTCTATCGCTGGCTGGCCGGCGCCATCGATCCAAGTGTGATGTCGATCACCGGATTCAGTGGCGACGTGATCGACCTCGACCTGATCGAGGATCCCCCGAGCGGGTCCAACGACTGGTTGTTGGTCTCGAACTATCCAGGGCTGTACGCGTTGGACGCGTTGACGGGCGAGGAAATCTGGTTCACCCCATGGCTGGACCCGACCCATGGGTGGCGTCATGCGTTGATCGAACCTCGTGGGCTCGTCGCGGCCGTTGATCTTCACGGTCGGGTGAGAGTCGTCCGTCTCGACACCGGTGCGATCGTCAAGACGACGATGCTGCCGGAACCCATCGGGGAGATCGTGCCTTCATCGTCGGGCGAAGAGCTTCTCGCGGTCGGTGAAGTGGGCAGTCTCTACGTGCTCGACGTTCCGAATCTTCAGGTTCTCCGAAAGATCGAGACCGGTTCTCGAAGCTGTCGGAGCGGAGTCTGGTTGTCGGACGGACGCATCGTGGTCGGTACGCAAGAGGGCCGGGTCCTGGTCTTCGATTCCGATCTGGACTCCGGTCGATCCGTTTTCGAGACGAAGTCGAACGCCATCCGACTGGACAAGACGGCTGACGACCGACTGGTCGCGGTCGGATTCGGCGATGGTCGTACGGTGATCCTCCGGTCGCGGGATTGGACGGTCGAGCACGAACTTCGGGGAGGGAAGGCGGGGATCTTCGGGATCGCCTTCGATCCCGATGGTCGAGTCGTCCATACCGTCGGCACGGATGATTCGATTCGGAGTTCCGACCTTCTGACCGGGCAGCAGACGTTGATGATCGGGAGTTCGCAGGGATACGTCTGGTCCGTCGCCGTCGATGGTAACGGCGAACATCTCTGGACCGGAGGCAATGACGGATCCGTCCGGAAGTGGCGACGGTCGGGTGGCGGGCTCACGTTCCCCGGCGACGGAACACCCACCGTTGCGGACTTCGAACCGAATGGATCTCGTTTCGTGGTCATGGGCGAGGACGGTCGGATGTGTTTCGGCGACGCGGAGCTTGGTGTTTGGGACCGATCGAGGCCCGGCATCGGTGAACCGGTGGTCGAGGGGCGAGCCACCGCGATTCGCTGGATCGAGGATGACGTCCTCTTCGTGGGTTGCAGGTCCTCCGGTCTCTGGATCGTCGATTCACGCACTGGTGCATCGCGGAACGCCATCGCCTCGGGCTCGATCGCGGAGATCGTTCGTCATCCGGACGGGGGGGTGATCGTCGGATTCAGCGATGGTCGCCTGTCGCATGTCGACCGGGACGGCAAGGTCCGGAAGACGGCACGACTCCCCGTACCGGATCGGCCCCACGAAATCCCGTCGATTCGTCGCCGGATGGCGGTGAGTCCGGCGACGCGGGAGCTCGCCATCATCTCGACGGGCAGGCACGGCAAGACAGGCAAGGTCGACCTCGATACATGGGAGACGGTCTGGTCTTCCGAACGTTCGGCTGTGAGCTACGACTTCGACATCGATTTCTCGCCGGATGGAGGCCGGCTCGCGATGGTCGGCCGCGAGCGTCCCCAGAACGTGGCGGTGTTCGATTTCGAACAGGACGACTGCGTCGGCCGGATCGCGGGTCATCTCTCGAATGCGACGCATGTCGAGTTCATCGAGGATGGGACGAGGCTGATCTCCGCCGGACAGGATGGAGCGGTCTTCATCTCGCGCCCCGAAGATACCCGTCCGATCGCGAAGCTCCTGCAGCTCGATCACGCCATCGATTGGATGACCGTCTCGAAGGATGATGCTTCCATCGTGGTCGTCACCGAAGCGGGGATCCACCTCATTCGGGCGCCGAGGTCGCCGGAGGATCGGACCTTTGTCGAAGATCCGTTCGCCTCGAATGTCGATTGATTCACGGTCGGAGCCGATCAAGGCCATCCGCGAGATCGGCGATGAGCTGATCCGTCGACTCGAGGCCGATGGAGGCTCGCAGCAGGGTTCCCGCTTCGGTCCATGGCGTCGCGGTCCGCTCGGTCAGCGGATGCTGGGGAATCAGCAGGCTCTCGAAGCCGCCCCAGGAGTATCCGAGGGAGAAACATCGCATGCCTTCGAGCATTCGAGCGAGCGGTTCTGCTTCGACCGGATGGAGGAGAATTCCGAAGAGGCCCGAACCGCGATCGAAATGTGTTTTGTAATGTTTGGTTAAGTCCGTTCAACGAACGCAACCCTTGGATTATGTTAAATTACATAATTTACTGCTATTGTAAAAGGGAGGAAGGCGGGGATCACGCCAAGTCCTTATGGCTTTTATGGAAAGGGCTACACATGTGACATAATGGTTAAGACAATGGTTCAATTAATAGCAATATTAATTCAATACCTAAACTTAATCCCAGTTTGGATTAGAGACTGCAACCGTCTCTATGAAATAAGATTAGTTAGTAATCGAGAAGTAGAGCGTCTCGGTGAATCTTCACACCTTGTTCGTACAAACCGCCCGTCAATAGAGGGAAGGTTGGATTGTTCCCAAGCTTATAAATAATATAGGATTACCATTTATGGCCTTATATTATTTGTTTGTAAAGAATGTCCTCTAACCGTCTATAAGTCGTAACACGGTAGCCGTACT
>JAACEA010000529.1 GCA_009936695.1 Planctomycetia bacterium | reverse complement strand
GGCCCGAGGCGATGGCCTTCGGACACCTCGCAACGAAGGACGGGGGCCTCCCGCAGGATGGCGATCCCCCGGGATCGAAGCGTGAGGACGCCGGCCGCACGCCTTGAACCGCGCCTTTCCGTCGCGCGCGGATGGCCCTCCGACCCGCTTCGAGCGGCATCGATCCATCGATAACCCGAACGGACGTGAACGAGCGGGCGGGGGCTTCGTATACTCCCAGCCATGGAAGTCCGCGGACCCATCCCGATCAATGCCGCCGTCGCGTACGGCCTGAACCGACCGACGCCCGCGAAAGCGGTCTCGGATCCCGCAGCCGTTCGCGCCGCGGGGACCGTCGATGTCGTGGACATCCGCTCGAAGCCCCCGGCGGGATTGCAGGATCTCGTCGCGGGCACGGTGCGAAGCGACGTCAACCGCGGCGTCGGGTTCGATGGTGATTCATCGGTCGATCGAAATCCTCGGCCCACCCCCCCGTCGGCCGGATCGCTGCACCTCTACACGAGCCAGGCGGACCGGATCGAAGCCGCGACCGGCGTGGAAATCGGTCGCCACCTCGATCTCGAGGCTTGAGCCGCGGTTCGAGGCGTCACCGGCGACGACACCAATCCTTCGACCCCCATCGACCCTCGAGCGGGAACGCTCGCGAACGCCTTTTTCACCTCCCCAAGGCGGTTTCCTCACCCCCTCCGGTTGAGGTCGGACGCCGGGGCCGGTATTCTTCGCGACTCAGGAATCCGTGTTCGGGAACCGCCGCAAGGCCGAACCCGGGTTTCGCAAGATCCATGTCCCGCTCGTTCAGGCGGGATCGTCCGTCCACCCCTCGCCTCCTCAGGGAGTCCGTCCTCTCATGGCTTCGACCGGCACCATCCTTCAGGTCATTGGCTCGACCTTTGACGCACAGTTCCCCGAGTCCGATCTCCCCGAGATCTACAACGCGATCGATGTGGAGCTCGAGACCGGCGGCCAGAAGATCCGGCTCGTGGGCGAGGTCGCGAAGCATCTCGGCGGCGGCGCCGTTCGCTGCGTCGCCCTCGGATCCACCGACGGCATGCGTCGCGGTCAGTCCTGCGTCGACACCGGTTCCCCGGTGACGGTGCCGGTCGGTGAAGGCGTGCTCGGCCGCGTGTTCAACCTTCTCGGTGAACCGGTCGACGAACGCGGCGAAGTGAATTGCAACAAGCGAAGCCCGATCCACCGCGATCCGCCGCCCTTCGTCGACCTCAACCCCAAGACCGAGATTCTCCAGACCGGCATCAAGGTCGTCGACCTCCTCTGCCCGTTCGTCCGTGGTGGCAAGATCGGTCTCTTCGGTGGTGCGGGCGTCGGCAAGACCGTGGTCATCCAGGAGATGATCGCTCGTGTGGCTCGGAACTTCGGCGGTTACTCGGTGTTCTGCGGCGTCGGCGAACGAACTCGCGAAGGAAACGACCTCTGGAAGGAAATGCAGGAGGCGGAGTACACCGACGCCGAAGGCAACACCTCCTACGTCCTCGACAAGGTGGCCATGGTGTTCGGCCAGATGAACGAACCCCCGGGCGCGCGACTTCGAGTCGCCCTCTCCGGCCTCGCGATGGCGGAGGAATTCCGGGACGCGTCGGGCAAGGAGACGCTGATCTTCGTCGACAACGTGTTCCGGTTCACGCAGGCCGGTTCCGAAGTGTCCGCCCTTCTCGGCCGCATGCCGAGTGCGGTGGGCTACCAGCCGAACCTCTCCACCGAGATGGGCGCCCTCCAGGAGCGGATCACCTCGACCCGCCAGGGCGCGATCACCTCGGTGCAGGCCATCTACGTGCCGGCGGACGACCTCACCGACCCGGCACCCGCGACCACCTTCGCTCACCTCGATGCGTTCGTGGTGCTCGAACGAAAGATCGCCGAGAAGGGCATCTACCCCGCGGTGGATCCCATCGGTTCCTCGAGCCGGATCCTCGACCCCAACGTGATCGGCGAGCGGCACTACGCCGTCGCCCGTCGCGTGCAGTCGATCCTCCAGCGATACAAGGATCTTCAGGACATCATCGCCATCCTCGGTGTCGATGAGCTCAGCGAAGAGGACAAGCTCACCGTGGCCCGTGCCCGGAAGATCGAACGCTTCCTTTCCCAGCCCTTCTACGTGGCCGAGATCTTCACCGGGTTCCCCGGCGTCACCACCACCCTCGAAGAGACGATCGACTCGTTCGAACGACTCTGCGACGGCGAGGGCGACGATCTTCCCGAGAGCGCCTTCATGTACGTCGGCACCCTCGACGACGCCCGCAAGAAGGCGGAAGCGATGGCCGCCGAGGCCTGATCCCTCGAACGCGACACTGCGACCCAACTCGAACCGGCGAGCGTCTCGACGCTCGCCGGTTCCTCGTTTTGCGCTCCGGTTTCGATGATCCCGCTCGAACCCCCGCCCGATGCCTCGCGCGAATCCCCTCTCCACCACCGGACCGCTCATCGATTCCGGGGCGGCATCACGGGTGGGAACAAGGGCGTGTCGGGCGCGGCGACCTCGGATTCGCCGTCCTCGAGCACCGTGACCGGCCGACGGGTCCGACGGACGAGGCCGTCGACGTCGAACCAGACCACCCAGACCCGATCCGGAATCGTGCGCGGAAACGTCGCCGCGGTGGTCATCGTGCTCAAGGTGTCGCCGTACTGCCAACGAGGCCCGTCGATCGTCACTCCGTCCTCGTCGATCTCCCCCGGCACGATCACCGTCGGCTCGCCGATGGACTTTCGAACGTCGGCCTCGGTCCAGCCGGAGCGAATCGCGTCGAATCGGGATTCCCGAGGCATCGAACATCCCGCCACCACGAGCACGAGACATCCGACGACGAAAAGGTGGGTGGTTGGGAGCATTCGGGAAGGCTAACCCATCCACGGGGCCGCAGCCGGATCAACTACCATCCGGCGATGACCACCACCACCAATCGGATCGACGTCGACCGCGTCGTCACCACGCTCGTCGCCGAACACGGCGAGACCGCCCGGGACCGGGCCCACGCCGGCGTCTCGCAGTGCGCCGAACGATGGCTCGAACGGGATGGCGACCACGACGCGTTCGAGCGGTTCTGCCACGAGCACTTCGCCGCGACCGACGAGGATCTCGGGCGACTGCTCGACCGCCTCGAGACCGCCCTCGAGCAGGTTCGCGGCCACCTCTACGAGATGCGGCGGAACCTCCGTCGCTGGAACGACCTGGTCGGCGATTCGCTCCCGAAGACCGACGCCCTGCTCGCGACCTTCGATCCGGCCCCCGATCTCGCGGAACAGTCATACGCGCAGAAGCTCGCGTTCGTCGCCCTGCTGAACCTTCGGAAGTCCACCCTCGACGAGATGCTCGAGCACGGCGCGGACTGGACCCCCGAACGATGGGCCGAGGCCCGGATCGTCGGATCCTTCGGACCGCGGATCCCCAAGGACGTCGCGGACCTCGCGCGGACGCTCCAGTTCGAAAGTTCCAACTGGGTCGCGAACTTCCACATCCCCGTCGGCACCATGGTCGATGAGACCGGGCGTCGCTGGTTCGAAGCGGACCGGGCGCTCCTGGCCCACTGGCTGGTCCGGGAGGAGATCAAGGCCGGATACAACGATCCGGACGGCGTCCGCAAACAGCGGGCCCTCGCCTGGGTGATGGGCCGGCATGTGGACGGGACCATCCCGACGACGGTGATGGACGGCGCGAGCACCGCCGATTGGGATCCCGCGGCGAACACCATCGGCGGTGACGATCCGGGCCCGCTCCTCGATCTCACTCGTTACGAACACTGGATGGACAACGTCAAGGTCGCCCGCGCCCTTGATGAACATCATCCGGATCATCCGACCGCCATCGACCGGAAGTTCGGGCTGGAACGCGAGATCCCGGAGGACGAGGTCGAACGACTCCTGGTCGACCTGCTCGCCGCGCCGGTTCGACGCGACCTCGCGGGCCTGCTCTCGAACCGGCTGGGTCGCCCGCTCGAGGCGCACGACGTCTACTTCGACGATCTCTTCGAGACCCGGGACGCGGAGGCGATGAACGAGGCGGTCCGACGCCTCTGCACCGACGAGGCCGGCTTCCAGGCGAAGCTTCCGGAGATTCTTCGAGGCCTCGGCTGGCCCGACGAGGACGCCGAATTCCTCGGCACCCGGGTCCGGGTCGAGATCGCACGGGGCTCCGGCCACGCGATGCGACCCCAGCTCCCCGAGTACGGCGCGTGGCTCCGCACCAACCGGCTCAAGGACCAGTTGGGCTGGGACGGCTTCGACACCGGCATGCACGAGCTCGGTCACAACCTCGAGCAGCTCTGCTCGACGTTCTTCGTGCCTCGTCCGGCGATGCGTGGCGTTCCCAACACCGCGTGCACCGAAGCGTTCGCCTTTCTCTACCAGTCGCTCGCGAAGCGCGTGCTCGGCATCGAGGACGGTGCCGCGGCCGAACGGGCCCATCACGAGGAGACGGTGGCGTCGATGCTGATGGCCTGCCAGATCGCGGGTCCGAGCCTCGTCGAACTACGGACCTGGCGGTGGATCTACGAGACCGGGGATGCCTGCGACGCGGCGGGAATCCGCGACGCGGTTCTTCGCAATGCGAAGGCAGTCTGGGACGAGTTCTTCCTCGAGGACTACGGCGTCGACCCCTATCACATCCTCGGCGCGTACCAGCACATGCTGGGGCATCCGCTCTACCTCGCCGACTACGCGATCGGCCGCACGATCAGCCACCAGATCCGCAGCTTCATGCAGGGGCGGGACCTCGCGACGGAAACACGTCGAATCTGCTCGATCGGGCGGATGACCCCGGATGCGTGGATGCGCACCGCGGTGGGTGGCCCGCTCTCCGCGGAACCGCTGATCAGGGACACGGGGATCGCGATCGAAGCGATCGGCTGATCGCTGGAGGCGTCGGCGGCCCGATGGACGGGAATCGAATGAAGACGCGGGCGGCGCCGGAGGCGCCGCCCGCGTTTCAATTCGTCGTCCGTCCCTGCAGGCCGGATGGGCTCAGGCGGAGAAGCTGGATCCGCAGCCACAACTGCTCGTGGCGTTCGGGTTGTTGAAGACGAAACCTCGACCCATGATCTCGTCCTTGAAGTCGATGGTGGTGTCGTTCAGGTACAGATACGACTTCGGATCGCAGATCACTCGAACGGTGTAGGGCTCGCCCCCGGAGGCGTCCGCACCGTCGCCGTCGCCACCCGCTCCGACCGTCGCGGCGGACTTCTCCGGCTGTCGCACGAAGCTGTACTCCCACATCTCGTCGGAGTCCTTCTCGACCTCGGTGAGGTCGAGCAGGTAGCTGAACCCGCTGCAGCCTCCACCCTTCACGCCGACGCGAAGTCGGATCTTCTCGGGATCGAGGTCCTGCTGTCGGATGATGGCGTCGATCTCTCGCGCCGCGGTTTCGGTCACAAGGACTGGCATGTTCGCAACTTCCTTTGCTGGGGCCCGATGCCGGGCCGCCTGGTCAGTGGGCGTGGGAGTGGTCGTGACCGTGGGCCGAATCCACGACCTGGCCGTTCTTCTTCTTGTAATCCTCGATCGCGGTTCGGATCGAGTCCTCGGCGAGGACCGAGCAGTGGATCTTCACCGGCGGAAGCGCCAGCTCCTCGACGATCCGGGTGTTCTTGATCTCAAGCGCCTCGTCGACGGACTTGCCCTTGATCCACTCCGTCGCGAGCGACGAACTGGCGATGGCCGAACCGCAGCCGAAGCACTTGAACTTCGCGTCCTCGATCTTTCCGTCGTCGTCGACCTTGATCTGGAGCTGCATCACATCGCCGCACTCGGGAGCGCCGACGATGCCCACGCCGACGTCCTTGCGGTCCTTCACCTCGCTGGAGGATCCGAACGCACCGACGTTGCGGGGGTTCTGGTAGTGATCGATCACCTTTTCGCTGTAGGCCATGGGACTTTTCCTTGCGTCGCGTTGGACTGTGAATGTCTGGAGAGCGGATCGAGCCCGATCGTCAGTGGGTCTGCCACTCGATCTTGGTGATGTCGATGCCTTCGTTGTGAAGATCGTAGAGCGGGCTCAGGGCCCGGAGATGCTCCACCGCCTTGTGGATGGCATCGATCGCGTAGTCGACCTCCTCCTCGGTCGACCAGCGACCGAGTGAAAGGCGGAGCGAGGAGTGGGCGAGCTCGTCGCCGAGGCCGAGCCCCTTGAGCACATAGCTCGGTTCGAGACTCGCACTCGTGCAGGCCGAGCCGCTCGAGCAGGCGATGTCCTTGATGCCCATCATCAGGGACTCCCCTTCGACGAATCCGAAGGAGATGTTCGTGAGGTGCGGGAGGCGACGATCGGCGTGGCCGTTCACCTCGACGACGTCCATCCGGGATTTCAGTTCGTTCTCGAGCTTGAGACGAAGTGCGAGCAGTCGCTCCCGCTCGGTCTCCATCTCCTCGCTGCAGATCGCGCACGCGGCGCCGAAGCCGACGATTCCGGGAACATTGAGGGTGCCCGAACGCATGCCTCGCTCGTGCCCGCCGCCGTCGATCTGGGCCTGGAGGCGGACTCGCGGTCGACGCCGACGAACGTAGAGGGCGCCGACGCCCCCGGGGCCGTAGATCTTGTGACCCGACCAGCTCATGAGGTCGACGTTGTCCTTCTCGACGTCGGTCGGCATCTTGCCGACCCACTGCGTCGCGTCGGTATGGAAGACCACACCACGCTCGCGACAGACCGCGCCGATGCCGGGAATGTCGTTGATCGTGCCGATCTCGTTGTTGGCCCACATGATCGAGACGAGGATGGTGTCTTCGCGAAGCGCCCCCGCGACCATCTCCGCGGTCACGACGCCGTCCGCGCCCGGCTCGAGCCAGGTCACGTCGAAGCCTTCGCGTTCAAGACGCTTGCAGGGATCCAGGACCGCCTTGTGCTCGATGATGCAGGTCACGATGTGACCTCGCCCGGTCTCCCCCATCGGTGCCTTCGCGTACATCTGGGCGGCGCCCTTGATCGCGAGGTTGTTGCTCTCGGTCGCGCCGCTGGTCCAGACGATCTCCTTGGGGCCCGCGCCGATCAGGCTCGCGGCCTGCTCGCGAGCGAGTTCGACGCCCTTTTCCGCCGCCCAGCCGAAGGCGTGGTTGCGGCTCGCCGAGTTCCCGTAGGTCTCGGTGAAGTACGGAAGCATGGCCTCGACGACCCGGGGATCGGTCCGGGTGGTGGAAGCGTTGTCCATGTAGATGGGGAGATTCACGGCGTCTTGCCTCGTGGTTCGGTGACGTTCTTCTCGACACGGATGGGACACGATGTCCCAAGGGTGCCGTTCAATGGCCTCAGCATCTTGTCGTTCGTCGCCCAAGGGGATCGGATTCCCTTTGCAACTGAGTCTCAGTCTAGCCGAAACCCGGCTCGATCTCCACGAAACGGCCGAATCAGGGGTGATGCTCGGAGCCCGAGGGCGAAGGATCACCGGCCGATACGCCATCCTTGTCCGTGAATCGACCTCGCGTACACTCCGCCCCCATGAAGCGACCCGAGATCGTCGAAACGCCGGACCGGCTTTCCGCCGTCGCGGGTGGAACATTCGTCCCCACCATGGGTGCGTTGCACGAGGGCCACCTCTCACTGATCCGCCTCGCCCGCTCCTTCGACCGTCCCGTGATCGTGAGCATCTTCGTCAACCCGACCCAGTTCGGACCGGGGGAGGACTTCGATCGCTACCCGAGGACGATGGATGCCGACGTCGAGCTCGCGACCGAGGCGGGTGCAGACGTCATCTACGCCCCCTCGGCAGCGACGGTCTACCCGGAGGGCGTGGGACACGTGGCATCGGTTCCGCTCCCGCCGGTGGCGACCGATCCCGGGCTGGAGGATGCCGGACGGCCCCATTTCTTCACGGGCGTGTGCGAGGTGGTGGGTCGGCTCTTCGACCAGGTGCGGCCGAGCATGGCGATCTTCGGGGAGAAGGACTGGCAGCAGCTTCAGGTGATCCGGGCGATGGTGGCGAGCGACCCGCGGTTCAAGGACATCGACGTCCGGCCCGGACCGATCGTCCGGGATCCGGACGGCGTCGCGATGTCCAGTCGCAACGCCTACATCCCCGAGGATGCAAGGCCCCGCGCCCGCGGACTCGTCACGGCGCTCGAGATGATCCGGGGCACCCGGGATGCCGGCGAAGCCGAGTCGACGATGCGAGCGGTCCTGGAATCGCATTCCCTGGACGTCGAGTACGCGGTGATCCGGGATGCGGAGACGCTGCGTCCCCCAGCGACGCCCGACCGACCCTGCCGCGCGATCATCACCGCCCGACTCGACTTCGACGGGGGCACCGTCCGCCTGCTCGACAACGGACCCTTCCCCCTTGCCGGATGAACCGACGATCCCCCCTCGCCGACGCCGGCCGGCGACGGCGCTCGCCATGCTCCTGACCTCGCTCTCGGTCATCCTCGGCGGCCCGGGGTGCCGAAGCGTCCGCCCGGCGGCGAACCCTTCGGTCGCTGATGCGGACTCGCTCCCATCTCCACCCGACGTCGGCTGGCCCGCTCGGATCTCGAATCCGCCTCGTCGCAACCCGGCGGACGGACGAATTCCCGATCATCCGGACGGTATCGGCGTGGAGCGCGCCGATGGTTCGCCCATCACCATGGAGTTCGTCGGTCTGCATCCACATGGCGAGGTGTGGGCGTTCGGCGAGGATGAAACCGGCGTCAACTGGATCGCCGACATCGATCCCGCACTGATTCGATCGACCCGGTCGTTCATCGTGGTGACCACCGCGCCGACCGACGATCCACCCGAGACGCTCGCCGTACCTCGTCGCCGGGCGATCGACGCCATCGTGCTCACCCCCGCGGCGCAACCGCCCGTCGGCACGGCGATCGTGATGAGCAGCCTGGCACGACAGACCCCTCCGGAGCAGGCCTTCATGGCCGATCTCCTCGCAGCCGGCTTCACCGTCATCACCTCGGCGCCCCCGGTGAACGCGATCGACGAACGAACCGGCGGCCGCACCACCCTCGACATCGCCGACGCCCCCGAGATCGCGGGTCGTCTGTTCGCCGCCGAGGTCGATCTCGCCTTCGCCGCCTGGGCCGACGGGCTCGACGCGATTCTCGACGCTTCGTTCGTCGACGTGGGGACGCTCCCCCGACCCGCGGTGCTCATCGGCGTCAGCAGCGGCGCAGTCGCCGCACCGGTCGTCGCCGCGAGGCTTCACGAGACGATGCCGATCGAGGCCGCGGTCCTGATCGCCGGCGGTGCGGACCTCGACACGATCCTCCTCGAGACGACGCTCGATCCCGAAGATCTTCGCCTCACGCGCCGCGGTCCCAGACCCGACGCGACCGCGGCGGAGACGTTCCGCCGCGCCTATCGCACCTCGGTGCGACTCGACGATCCGAGCCTCACGAACTGGTTCGCCCTCCGTCCGATCCTGCTGCTCGAGGGCGGTTTCGACACGGCCATCCCCGCGACCGCCCGAGCGACCATGGACGAGCGGCTCGGACGTCCGGAGCGATGGTGGTACCCCACCGGGCATTACGGGCTCTTCGTGCTCCTCCCCGGGGAGGGTGACGCGATCGTGCGATGGATTCGCCGAACGCTCGATCTCGACGGATCGTCCTGATGCCGCGGACCCGGGTTTCGACGCCACCGTTCGCGGGCCGCCCCGCCCCTGATCGATTTATCCGGTGGACACGTCAGGTCGCACGCTAGGATGAACCAGCATCCACCGACGCGCCGGTCCGATCGGTCCCGCCCAGCCCACGGAAGACCAGACATGCTTCGATCCCTCATTTCCATGACCTTCATGGCGTTCATGCTCACGGGCGCCGCGGGCGTCTTCGCGGCGCCGACGATCGCGGAAGAGGAGAAGGGATGGCACGATCGACTTCCCGCCGCGGACCGGGCCGCGATCGACTCGGCGATCGGCTTCGCACTGCCCGATTTCGCCGATCGGGTCGAGTGGCGGATCAAGCCCCGGGAATCCGACGTCAAGAAGCTGCGAGGCAAGGTGGTGCTGCTCCAGACGTGGTCGTGCGAAACCTCCGCCGGGCGCGGTGTTCCGAATCGCGTCGAGCGGAGCGTCAAGGCCATGGGCGACACGGGTGACCTCGAAGTCCTGCTGCTGCATACGCCGGACGGCACCGACAAGCTCGATCGATTCGTGGAACGGAGTCGCCCGGGGTTCCCGCTCGCGGTCGACGCCGGCGGTGATTACTGCGATCTGATCGGCGCCTTCAAGCGGCCGGTCAACATCCTCGTCGATCGCAACGGAACCGTTCGATACGCCGGCCTCTCCGCGAAGGGGGTCACCGAAGCGAGCCGAAAGCTGCTCGCGGAACCCTTCGATCCGTCCAAGGAGCCGCGCACGCGGCCCGAAGCGAAGGCCCCCGCCGAACTCGGCGAATACCCGCCGATCCGTGGATCCGTGGGGGCGGCCACGGATCTTCGTCGACGCAAGGCGCCCGCGCTCGTGGTGGACCGGTGGATGACCGCCGAGCCCGACGCGCGGGGCAAGGTGGCGATCATCGATTTCTGGGCGACCTGGTGCGGACCGTGCCGCCGGGCGATCCCGCACATGAACGAACTCGCGAACCGCTTCCGCGGCGAGGTCGAATGCGTGGGCGTCTCGGACGAGTCCAAGCGGGAATTCGAAAAGGGCATCGAGGACCGGGACCTCGAACCGTCCATGTTCCGATACGCGCTGGCTCTCGATCCGAAGGGGCGGATGAAGTCGGCCTTCGGAATCCGGGGGATTCCACACGTCGCGGTGATCTCGACCGACTGGATCGTCCGATGGCAGGGCCATCCCTCGTCGCTGGACGCGAACACCGTCGCCGCCATCGTCGCGGCCGACCCCGGCGTCAGGGCCAATGCCGGCGGCGCGACGTCTCCCGGCGCCCCACCGTCACGCTGGGCCGACACGCGACGTCGATGATCCGCCTTCGTCCCCGAGACGAAGACGCGGATGAATGAAGGAAACCAGGAACAGATCCTTCGCGATGCGATCCCTCAGTGATCCCGAGAGACCACTGCGTTCGCGAGATCGTCGAGCAGGGCCTCGGTGCCCCCGAAGGGGATGCCGCGGATCGCGTCCTTCGCGACGGCGACCTGCTCGGTGGCGAAGGCGATCGCCCGGGCGATGGCGTCACCCTCCTGCAGGAGACGACGCACGGCATCGGAATCTCGTGCCCGGAAGGCGTCCACGGCCTTCGCGAAGACGGCCTCGTCGGCGCCGTCGAGCAAGAGGATCATGGGCAGCGTGAGCTTGCCCTTCGCGAGATCACGACCCACGCTCTTTCCGACCACCGCCGCATCGCCGTCGAGATCGAAGACGTCGTCGCGGATCTGGAACGCGATTCCAAGACCCTCGCCGAAGACCCCGAGGGCCTCGCTCGCGGCGTCGGTGCCACCCGCGACCCGGACCCCGAGGCTTCCACAGGCGCCCACCAGCACCGCGGTCTTTCGCCGGATGGTGGCGAGATAGGTCTCGAGGTCGAGCCCCAGGTCGTCCCGATGGTGCAGCTGGATGAGTTCGCCCTCGCAGAGCGTGTTGGTCACCCGGCCGATGCGCTCCGTGAGATCCGCATCACCGATGGTCGCCGCGAGATGGAAGGCGTTGGAGATCAGGTAGTCGCCCAGCATCACCGCGGTTTCGTTGTCGTTCAGCCGGTTCACCGTGGCCCCGCCTCGGCGATCGTCGGCTTCGTCGAGCACGTCGTCGTGCACGAGCGTCGCCATGTGGATCATCTCGAACACCGCCGCGAGCCGGCGGAGATCGTCGGATTCGAGGGCGGCGACGTCTCCCTGCCGGGCGGCGAGGCCGGAAAGCAGCGTCAGGGTGGGCCGGAGCATCTTGCCGCGGTACCGCCCGACGTGGTTGCAGAGCGACTCCACCGCGGGAAACTCGCTGGCGAGCTGCCGTTCGAAGATCGATGCGACCGCTTCCAGCGCCGTGGCGAGGGGTTGGACGAATCGTTCGTGTCGGGCGTCGATCTCGATCATCACGGTTCCGGGTGGTCGACGGCGTTCATGGAGACCGCCGGCTCTGTTCGGGGCATCGGGACGTTTTCGACGCAAATGGCGTCGGGATGCGTCGGTCCGACCGTGGAATCACTTCTCCGCGGTGATATAGGCGATCCAGCCGGGGCAGGCCTCACCCCGGGTCGCCGGCTCGAATTCACCGTCACCTTCGCCTTCCTCGTCGTCCCCCTCCCACCAGACGGTGATTCGACCGAATCCCGCCTCTTCCAGAAGCTCGCGGATCTCCGGAATCGTCCAGAGACGCCACTCGTAGGTGAACGCCTTCTCGAGCGAGGAACCGTCCGGGAAGCGGAAGTGGATGTGGTTCACGACGTCCCCGGAGATGGGGTCGTACTGATTCTGGTCCCACACGTAGGTGAAGCCGTCGAGGTGACGTTCCTCCTCCATCTCGAGGAACGAATCCCCGCCGCCGTAACAGTCGCACAGCAGGATCCCGTCATCGACGAGGGCCTCCCGGACCGAGGCGAAGTAGGTCCGCAGCTCGTCGCGGGTCTTGAAGAGGAAGTAACTGAAGTTCATCGCGAGGACGGAGTCGACGCCGGTCGCCTTCGACGTCCGGACGTCCTCCTCGAGGATCTCCAGTCGATCGACCTGGTCGTCGGAGAGCGTGGGGAGATTCCGCGTTCGCCCCCATTCGAGCACTTCGGGGCTCAGGTCGACGCCGACCGCGGTGTGCTCGTCCCCTCGACGGATCCACTCGCAGGCCGCGGCGAACGTGCCGCAGAAGTCCTCCCGGATCCTGATCGGCGCGCGATCCCGCAACTGCTCCCAGACCTTCTCGACGAAATCGATCTCGCCTTCGACGTTCTGGACCGAAAGCTCGTAGAGCTCGTGTCGGTCCGACGTCTTCGCGGTCCGCCATCCGTCCTTCTTGCCGGACTTCTTCTTCTTTTCCTTGCGCTTCGACATGGGACCGGAAGTGTAGCGGCGATGGGGCTTCCCGACCGCCGCTCAACCCCAGCTCGCGAGCAGCAGGCCGAGGTCGCTTCCATCCACCGTCCCGCTTCCGTCGAGATCCGCGTCGGGATCCGCGCTCCCCCAGGCGGCGAGCAGGAGGCCGAGATCCGCGCCACCCACCACCCCGTCGCCGTCGAGATCTCCCGGCAGGCCGCCCACGCAGGCGAGCATGGCCTCCGACACGCAGAAGTCGTCCCAGGCGGATACGCAGCAGAACGGATCCACGAGGCAGACCGTGGTGCAGCACGCCTCGTCCTCGCATCCGGGCTCGTCGTGCGGCGTCTCACATGGTGACCCGGAACCACAGGTCGGAATCGAGTCGCAGCCGGCATCGCAGGCGAGGGTGGCGAGCGTGACGCAGATCGAATCCCACTCGACCTGGCAGCAATAGGCATCCAGATCGCACACACAGGCTTCGATCCCGGGGTCGTCGCAGCCCGCGGCCCCCGTCTCGCAGGCGGTGTGTTCGGGATCGAGTTCGATCCTGATGTCGTCGATGCGGGTGGTCTCCGCCACCGACGACCCGGACCGGAATCGGAGACGAAGACCCGAAGAGGCGATGTACGGCGTGAGATCGACGCCGAACTCCCGGCATCCCGGTTCGGATGCGAAGGGAACCCGGATGATCTCGATCCACTCGCCATCGGGCTCGACGATCTCCACCACGGGCCCGGCCACCCCGAGCGACGTCGCGCACGAGAAACGAAGTACCGCCGTTCCCGCCGCCCGCAGGTCCAGGCACCGGGTCTCGAGCGTCGACCAGGGGAAGCCACCGCCGAATCGGAGCGCCGCGTCGCCCGAGTTCGCACACCCCCCGGAGGTCGTGAGGAACGGGCCGACGCCGGTACAGGCCTCGAAGAGTTCCGGAAACGCCAGACACGGCCCTCCGGGCGCGTAGTCCTCGCCGAAGTCGGCCTCGAACGAGGTCAGGCAGTCGGATCCGCAGGTGCCGCAGTCATTGACGGCGAT
>JAACEA010000528.1 GCA_009936695.1 Planctomycetia bacterium | reverse complement strand
CTTCCGCTCGTCGGTCTCGTGGTGGGCATCGTGTATTTCTGGGGAAACGGCGTGAGCTGGCCCCAGCTCGCGCTGATGACGGTGATGTACATCGTGACCGGCATGGGGATCACGGTCGGCTATCACCGGCTCTTCACGCACAAGTCGTTCAGTGCGGGCCCGATCGTCACGATGGTGATCGGCATCATCGGCTCGATGGCCGCGGAGGGATCGCTGCTTCGCTGGTGCGCCGCGCATCGACGCCATCACCAGTTCAGCGATCACGATGGTGATCCGCATTCCCCGCACCTCCACGACCATGGGCACGGCCTTCGCGGGATCGTCAGCGGCTTCTGGCACGCCCACATGGGCTGGATCTTCGATCCTCCGGGCGAATCGCTCGAGCGATACGTTCCAGACCTGATCCGCGATCGACGCATTCGCGTGATCAGCGAGCTCTTCCCGCTCTGGGTGGCGATCGGATTCCTTGTTCCGGCGCTGCTCGGTGGACTGCTCAATCTCGCGATCGGTGCGCCGTTCTGGACCGGGGTCTTCCTCGGGTTCATCTGGGGTGGCCTGGTTCGGATCATGGTGGTCCACCACATCACCTGGAGCGTGAATTCCGTATGTCACATCTGGGGCTCGCAGCCCTATCGAAGTGGCGACGAGAGCCGCAACAACGTCGTGGTCGGGGTCCTCGCGCTCGGCGAGGGCTGGCACAACAACCACCACGCCTTCCCCACTTCGGCCCGACACGGACTCGAGTGGTGGCAGTTCGATTCCAGCTGGTTGGTGATCCGGGGGCTTCAGGCGCTCGGCCTGGTCCGGAACGTCCGGGTCCCGACCGCCGAACGAAAGGCCGCCAAGTTGAGATCGGCATCCCCGGGCGCCTCCACGGTCCGCGACGCGGCCTGACTCGGCCGATCGTGATTCGTTCCGGCACCCGGGTGTGGTAGCCTCCGATCCTGGAGATGCCGATCCCATGACCCGCGAAGCCCGCGACGACTCGACGCCATCCGCAAATCAGTTCTCCCTCGACGGCCGAACGGCGCTCGTGACCGGTTCCACCACCGGGCTCGGGCTCGCGATCGCGGAGAGTCTCGGCGACGCCGGTGCGAAGGTCGCGCTCAACTACTTCAACGATCGGGACCGCGGGGAGGCGGCGTTCGAGCGGTATCTCGCCCGCGGTGCGGCGGGATGCCTGGTCCGTGGTTCCGTGATCGATGGATCCGAGATCGATCGGATCGTCGAGGAAGTGGAGTCTGTGCTGGGTGGCATCGACATTCTCGTGGTGAATGCGACGCCGGATCAGCCGCACCATCCCATCGAGGAATACGACTGGGCCTTCCACCAGTCGATGATCGACTACTTCGTCAAGAGTCCCTATCTCCTCGCCCGAGCGGTGCTTCCCCGCATGAAGGAACGTCGCTGGGGCCGGATCATCAACCTCGGCAGCGAGGTCCTCACCCGTGGCCTCGGGAACTTCAGCCCGTATCTCGCGGCCAAGGGCGGCCAGAACGGCTGGAACCGCTCCATGGCCACCGAGCTCGCACCCTGGGGAATCACGGTCAACATGGTCTCGCCGGGTTGGATCCCGGTCGAGCGTCACGAAAAGGATCCCCAGTCGGAGAAGGACGACTACTTCGCCCAGATTCCGATGGGAAGATGGGGGGTGCCGCGAGATGTCGGCGGCACCGTGACCTTCCTCGCCGGTGACGCCGCGAGCTTCGTCACGGGACAGAACATCCACGTCAACGGCGGCATGACCGTTCACTGATTCGCAGGAGAAATCCAGGCATGAACATCTCGCAACGCATCCTTCTCTCGATCATTCCGGCGCTGCTGCTCTGCGGTTGCGGCGACACGAGTCCATCCGGCGACACCGCCGGGGCTGCCGACGACCGGCCTCGCCTGGCCTACGTCACCAACGGGGTCGCGGACTTCTGGACCATCGCGAAGGCCGGTGCGGACACCGCCGGCGTCGACTTCGATGCGGAGGTCGACGTGCTGATGCCCACCGGCGGGGTCACGGATCAGAAGCGGATGCTGGAGGATCTGGTGACCAGGCAGGTCGACGGCATCGCGGTCAGCCCGATCGATCCCGGAAACCAGATCGACGTCATCGACGCCGCGGCGGCCCGGACTCCCGTCATCACGCACGATTCGGATGCGCCGGGGTCCGCTCGTCGCTGCTACATCGGCATGGACAACTACGATGCGGGGCGGATGTGCGGCAAGCTCGTGAAGGAGGCGCTTCCGGATGGCGGCGAGATCTACATCTTCGTGGGCCGCATCGAACAGGACAACGCCCGGCGGCGGCGACAGGGCGTCATCGACGAGTTGCTCGACCGATCGGAAGACCCGGAGCGGTTCGACGAGCCCGGGGCGCCCATCGAAGGCGAGCGATACACGATCCTCGGGACCCTCACCGATCAGTTCGACCGCGCGAAGGGCAAGGCGAACGTGGAGGACGTGCTCAGTCGTCATCCCGGGGTCGACGGTCTCGTCGGGCTCTTCGCCTACAACCCGCCGCTGATTCTCGAAGCGCTCGAGGGAGCGGGCAAGATCGGAGAGATCTCGGTGATCGCATTCGACGAGGACGACGAGACGCTCCAGGGCATCATCGACGGATCGGTGGTGGGCACCATCGTCCAGAATCCCTACATGTACGGGTACAAGTCGATCGAGGTGCTGTCGAAGATCGCTCGCGGCGAGGATCCGGGCATTCCCGCGGACGGCATGATCGCGATTCCGGCCCGAACGATCCGCGCCGCCGACGTCGAGGCGTTCTGGGCCGATCTCAAGACCAAGACCGGCAAGCAGTGATCACCGGTCCGTCCCACGGGAGACCGTACCGCCCGTGATTCTCCAGGCCCGCAACATCGTCAAGCGCTACCCGGGCGTCCTCGCGCTCGACGAGGTCGACCTCGATGTGGCCGCCGGCGAGATCGTCGCGGTCGTGGGCGAGAACGGGGCGGGCAAGAGCACGTTAATGAAGATCCTCGCCGGCGACGTCGCTCCCGACGACGGGAGTCTGCTCGTCGATGGCGAGGTGACCCGCTTCGGCTCGCCTCGGGAGGCGATCGATGCGGGGGTCGTGCTCATCCATCAGGAACTGAGCCTCGCCGACAATCTCGACGTCGGGGCCAACATCCTGCTCGGCCGGGAACCCCGCACCGGTCCGTTCCTTCGTCGGGAGGCGGCGACGGCTCGTGCGACCGTCGCACTCCGGGCGGCGGGACTCGATCTCGAACCCTCCCGCTCGGTCGCGGACCTCGGCATGGGGACTCGACAGCTGGTGGAGATCGCGAAGGCGTTGTCCACCGACGCGCGGGT
>JAACEA010000077.1 GCA_009936695.1 Planctomycetia bacterium | reverse complement strand
GCTACCTCGACGAGATCGAGGACGACGTCGACGCCGCGATCGACCGGGCGATCGAACTGAAGAACGAACGCAAGGCCATCTCGGTCGGCTGGCCCGGCAACATCGTCGATCTCCTTCGTCGACTCGACGAACGCGACATCGTCCCCGAGGTCCTCACCGACCAGACCTCCGCCCACGATCCCCTCGAAGGCTACTACCCCGTCGACATGACGCGGGAGGAGGCCGAAGTCCTTCGTGACGCCGACCCCGAGGGCTATCAGGAACGATCCATCGACACGATGGAGGAGCACGTTCGACTGATGGTCCGGATGCAGGAGCGCGGGGCGAAGACCTTCGACTACGGCAACAACATCCGCCAGCGGGCCCTCGACAACGGCTTCGCCGATGCGTTCGCGTTCCCCGGCTTCGTGCCGGCCTACATCCGCCCGCAGTTCTGCCTCGGCCGCGGCCCCTTCCGCTGGGCCGCCCTCTCCGGCGATCCGAAGGACATCGAAACGACCGACAAGGCCCTGATGGAGCTCTTCCCCGACGACGTCGGACTCCACCGCTGGCTGAAGATGGCTGGGGAGCGGGTCGCGTTCCAGGGCCTGCCCTGCCGCATCTGCTGGCTCGGTCTCGGCGAGCGCGACAAGGCCGGCATCCTCTTCAACGAACTGGTCCGCGACGGCAAGGTCTCCGCTCCGATCGTGATCGGCCGCGACCACCTCGACTGCGGCAGCGTGGCGAGCCCGAACCGCGAGACCGAGGCGATGAAGGACGGCACCGACGCGGTGAGCGACTGGCCCCTCCTGAACTTCGCCGCGAACATCGCGAGCGGTGCCAGCTGGGTGAGTTTCCATCACGGCGGCGGCGTGGGCATCGGCTTCAGCCAGCACGCCGGGCAGGTCATCGTTGCCGACGGCACCGACGCCGCGGCGAAGCGACTCTCCCGCGTCCTCACCAACGACCCGATGATGGGCGTCTTCCGGCATGCCGATGCCGGCTACGACGAGGCCCGCGACTGCGCCACTCGACTCGACGTCGACATCCCCGCCCGCGACTGGTGATCCCCATCCCTGGAGATTCCGCGTACTCCGCGGGCCCGGTCCGCTCGACGTCGGCCCCGGTTGTCCAGCCGTGGGTTCCGCGGCACACCTGCGGCGGTCGCGTTCGACCGGGAACGGCCGACGTCACGTCGATGCGTCATCACCCGGCGCGCGGGGATCAAGGCCCTTGTATTCCTGAACCCGCTTCCAGTGCTCGATCTCCTTCCGCCGCTTCCGCCCCTTGAGCGGACGCGTGAGAAGTCCCCGGGCCCGCGCCTGCAGCGCCTGGAACGCCCGCCCCGGTGTGATCACGGCATCGCGGCTGTAGTGCCTCAGCAGGTCCGCCATCAACGTCCGCTCCAGATCGGGCTCGTCGAGGATTCGCTTCGTCCATGCCTCCTGCTCGTGCGACGGCCGATCGGTATAGAGGTTCGGACGCCAGGCCGCGGGGAACTTCACGCTCACGACCCGGGGAACGGGCACGAATTCGTGCCCCGCCCGCAGGAGACGATTCCAGAGTTCCTCCTGCGGAACCTCGCCCGTCTCGATGCGACGCTTCCAGCCGCCGACCTCGAGGCCGGCGTCGAGCGTGTGCATCACCCCGGAGGGCGACATCCAGTGCCCGGGGTCGAAACCGTCCGCGGTGGTGCTGCCCAGCAGCGGCCTCGAATCCAGCACCACCATGTAGACGATGCCGTGGCAGCAGGTCGCGCCCGCGTCGATCGACGCCAACATCGATTCGAGCGCGTGCGGGAGATAGAGATCGTCGTGATTCAGGTACGACACCACGGGCGATCGAGCGTTTTCGAGCGCCCATTGGTTGACGACCGCCTGGTCACGGTGGTTTCGATCGGCGTTGTACCACCGGACCCGCGGGTCCCCGATCGCCTCGACCACCTGTTCGCTGTCGTCCGTGCAGCCGTCACCGACCACGAGCACCTCGAGATCGTCCATCGTCTGCCGCAGCACGCTGCCGATGGAGTACGGAAGGACCTCGCTCCAGTCGTAGGTCGGAATGATGACGGAGACCCTGGGCACGTCGACCCCTTCCAAGCTGGCATCATGCGAAACGGTAGGGAATGATCTCGTTCGTCACGGGAAGGACTTCCTTGTCCGGCGCTTCATGGTCGTAGACCCGGTCGGGAATGCCGACCAGAAGCGCATCCGTGCTCGAGAGGTTGCGAAACGCGTGCCACACCATCGGAGGGATGACCAGCAACTGCGGGGCGGTCGGCCCGAGCGTCACATCCGTGATCAGACCCTTCGTGGCGGAGTCCGGGCGGTCGTCGTAGAGGACGCACTGGATGTCGCCCAGCATGACGAAGTGCCGGTCGGTCTTGTGGCGATGCCTCGCCCAGCCCTTCACCACGTCGGGACGAAACGTCACGAACTCACCGTAGAGCACTTCCGCGCCCGGGATGTCCCACCGTGCGTCGAAGAACTCCGTGAGGGAGCCACGGGCGTCGATGTGGGTGCGAAGCGGGCGGAGCACCCCGCCCTCGGGCATCCGAAGCTTCGGCGTCCCATCGGCATCCACCGTCGACGGGCACGGGACCGGGACGGACGGATTGGTCGGGTAACTGGTCCGATCGACGGGCATGTGGACGTCTCGCTCATGATTGACGGATCGTTTTCGTCACGGAAGATGTGACTTGAAGCAGATCATTGTCTGAAGTGACCATGCAGTGTTCAAGCCAAATCGCGTCGTTCCGATCGGCTGGCCGTGCGCCATCGGGAACCACCTCGACCTGCGGTGACATCCCCGCCCGCGAGGGGTGATCCCGCGGCCCGCGATTCGATCTTCAACGGAGGGTCGAATCAAGGGACCATCGAATCAAGATCCGACCGACCCGAAGGGCCGGCGGGCGTGCCGCCACGCGTGGCAGCCTGTTGATGCGACATCGCGCGAATTCAGACCGCGATGCCAGGCGACGTCCGTTTCCGATGTCGCATCCGTGCTGATTGCTTGCGTTCGTCCCGGCCTCAGCGAGGTCGCCGTCGGCCGATGAGGCCCACGCCCGCCAGTGCCGCCACGCCACCCAGACCCGGCACTGCGCTCGACCCCGCGGTCGGCATCGTGAAGGTCTGCGTGTCGCTGAGGAAGTTCGGCGCACCGGGCGTCTGGAAGTTGTACGCGAGATCCCCGCCGAAGGTCAGCGTCACGCCGGACGCACTCCCGCCGTCCGCGATGACGAAACGCCCCACGAACACCTTGTTGTTGATGTCCACGTCGCCCCAGCCGGAGGTCGGATCGCCCGCGTACCAGCCGGCATCGGTCGAGATCGAACCCGCGTCGGTGCTGCTGCCGGTATCCGCGAAATTCATGTCCAAGGCCGCCGCATT
>JAACEA010000076.1 GCA_009936695.1 Planctomycetia bacterium | reverse complement strand
GTCGAGATCGATGAGGAAGCCTGGATCGGGATCGACCCCCCAGATGTCCGTGTCCTCGCGCTTGTCGAGATTCCGTCCGTTCGGAAGGTAGTACCGGGCGGTGGTCATCTTGAGCGTCCCGCGGTCGTCGGACAGCGGCCTCACCTCCTGCACCGATCCCTTCCCGAAGGTCCGCTCGCCGAGGATCTTCGCGCGATCGTTGTCCTGGAGCGCCCCGGCCACGATCTCGCTCGCCGACGCGGAGCCGTCGTTGACCAGGACGACCATCGGAAGGAGATGGTCGTCATCGTCCCGGCTCGCGGTCCAGCGACGACCTTCGCCCTTGCGATCCCGGACGGACACGATGACGCCGCGTTCGAGGAAGAGGTCGGCGACGTCGATCGCACCGTCGAGCGTTCCGCCGCCGTTGAAGCGAAGATCGAGGACGAGTGCCCGGACTCCTGCCGCATCGAGATCGTCGAGGGCCTCCCGCATCTCCTCGATCGTGCGCTCCGTGAACTGGGTCAGGCGGATGTAGCCGATGCCCCGTTCGGGGTCGAGGACGTGTTCCCACCCCTCGCCGTCCCGACGGATCCCCTTCACCGAACGCGTCTCGATGCGTCGCCGGATCACCTCCAGGTCGGCTTCGGTCCCGTCCGCGTGTCGAACGGTGAGCATCACCGGTGTTCCCTCGACGCCCACGAGCAGGTCGATGCAGGCTTCACTGTCGAGCCCGAGGGTGTCCTCTCCGTCGATGGAGAGGACCACGTCGCCGGCCCGCACGCCCGCCTCGAGTGCCGGCGAATCCTCGAGCGGACTCACGATCCGCAGGCGGTCGTCGACGATCTCGATCTCGGCGCCGATCCCGACGTAGGAGCCGCGCATCTGCTTGTCGAAGTCGGATTCCAGCCGAGGCGGGATCCAGACCGTGTAGGGATCGCCGAGGGTCTCGAGCATTCCGGAGATCGCGGCCTCCTGCATCTTCGCGACGTCCGGTTCGCCGACGTGGTCCTCGAGCACCATGGCCCGCACGTCGATCAACGGATCGAACCACGACAGATCGTCGCGACGACCGGCGCCCAGCGTGACCAGGATCTGCACGAGCAGCAGCACGCAGAGGACCGGGACGGGCCAGCTGCCGAGTCGGGTGATCGGTCGGTTTCGCGAAGCGTCGTTCATCGAGGATCCGTTCGTCGAAGCGGGGGGAGATGGGACCTGACGCAATCATACGAGCCGGAGCGTCGGTCCGGCCTGCTACGATCGGATGCCGCTCAGGGTTCCGAAACGCCATCTCCGAGGCCGCGACCGCATGAAGGATGACCATCGGGAGTCCATCGACATCCATGAAGAGACGGCGATTCTCGTCGCCGTCCTGTTGCCGTCCACGATCGAGGAGCCCGATCCCCTCCAGGAACTCGCCTCCCTCGCGGATGCGGCGGGCGTCCGCGTCGCGGGCCGCCTGATGCAGCAGCGCGATCATCCGCGGGCCCGCACCTATCTCGGGAAGGGCAAGGTCGAGGAACTCGCCGCGATGGTCGACATGCTGAAGGCGAAGGTCGTCATCTTCGACAACGACCTCTCCCCGATGCAGATCAAGGCCCTCGAAGAGGACCTCAAGTGCAAGGTCCTCGACCGCAGCGAACTCATCCTCGACATCTTCGCGACCCGGGCGGCGACGAAGGAGGCCAGGCTGCAGGTGGAGATCGCCCAGCTCGAATACACCGCGCCCCGGCTCCGATCGATGTGGAGCCACCTCGGACAGGTGACCGGCGGGGCCCCGATGGGCGTGGGAACCCGCGGTCCCGGCGAGCAGCAGCTGGAGATCGACCGAAGACTCGTCCAGCAGCGGATCGTCCGATTGAAGCGGAATCTCGCCGAGGTGCAGGCGCGGCGGACCCGCGAGGTCGCCGGTCGGCGCGATGATCACTACACGGTGGGCCTCGTCGGCTACACCAACGCCGGCAAGAGCACCATGTTCAACGCGCTCACCGACGGTGACGCGTTCGAAGCCGACATGCTCTTCGCGACGCTCGGCACCCGGATCGGCGCGTGGAATCTCGGCGGTGGAAATCAGGGGCTGATCTCGGACACCGTCGGTTTCATCCGCGACCTTCCGCATCACCTGGTCGCGAGTTTCCGCGCGACGCTCGAGGAGACCGTGTACGCGCATCTCCTCCTCATCGTGCTGGACGTCTCGGATCCGGCGGCGGCGCGGCAGTTCGAGACCGTCACCGCGGTGCTCGACGACATCGGTGCGGTCGACCAGCCGCGGATCCTCGTGCTCAACAAGGTCGACGTGCTTCGCGACACGGTCGAGGAGGGTCGGGTCCCCGACGACACCCTCGACGCGTGGTTGGAGACGAACCCCGACGCCATCGTCACCAGTGCGAAGGCGGGGGAGGGGCTGGACCATCTCACCGGCGTCGTGCTCGAACGGATGCGGGGCGAACTTCGCGAGGTCGACATGACCATCCCGCTGGCCGAATCGAAACTGGTCGATCTCGTCGAGAAGCGCACCGAGGTGCTCGACCGTGACTACGGGCGATCGGGCGAGGTGGTGATCAGATCCCGGATCGGTCGACGGCAGCTGGAACGCCTCCTCGCGGGCGGCCCGCGGTTCCTCATCGACGGCATGGACGGCCCGACCGCGCTGGCGACGCTGTGGCCCGAGCTGGAGGCGCCCCGCATGC
>JAACEA010000075.1 GCA_009936695.1 Planctomycetia bacterium | reverse complement strand
CCTGCTCACCGTGGCCCGAAGCATGCTCCCCCTGGTGGGCACGCCCGACCCGTGGTAGGCGGTCGCCGCCTCGCTGGGCGTCGAGGTGGACACCGGCCGCGTGGTCTTCGAGTGGGTCCCCGACGCGGGCGAGGGGGCCTCGGTGCGAACGTGGCAGGCGATCGACCGGCATCCCGAGCCGATGAACGCGCCCGGCGGCGAGGTGCTGGAATCGCTTCGTGGAAAGCGGTTGTTCGTGTCCCACGCCACGCCGATCCTCCTCGACGAGTCGATGGACGGCTCGGCGGTGGTGATCTCGGCGATCCGCCCGAATCCGCTTCGCTGGATCGAGAACGACTGGCGAGGCGACGGGGTGCGCATCGAACGCATGCCGACCGACGAACGGTTCGAGGACGCGGTCCCCGTGGCGGTCGCGGTCGAGCGATTCGGGCTCGATGGCCTCCAGCGACTGATGGTGGTGGGGGCCGGTGGCTGGGCCCTTTCCGCGCTGGTCAACGAAGCCGGGAGCCTTGGGGGCGATCGACTGGTGCTCGCCAATCCGGGTAACCGGGAACTCGCGATCAGCGGCGTCGCGTGGCTGGCCGGGCTCGATGAACTGGTCGCGACGGGCTCGAGCGGCCGGGAGGTGGCGCGTTTCAGCGGGGTGACCGATGCGGTCCGGACCGGGTGGGGTCTCGGGTTGTTCGTGATGCTCGCCCTCGGTCCCTTGCTCCTGGGAACGATCGTCTGGTCGGCACGGAGGGCGACGACGTGAGCGTACGTGCGATGATCACGACCTGGGTGTTCGCGGTGCTGCTCTCGGTGCTGGCGGCGCTCGCGTGGCGCGGGGGGGAAACGGCCGCGGACATCGTGCTGCGGACCGCGGTCCTCGATCAGGCTTTCGACGTCGAGACGATCGATCGCCTGGTGGTCGAACGGTCCGCCGCGGACGACGGTTCCGATGCGCCGGCCCCCGAGGATCTCGTCTTCGAACTCGGTCCGGAAGGCTGGCGTCAGACGTCGCCGTTCGAGATCGTCGTCGAGGGATTTCCGATTCGCAAGGTCCTCATCGCCGCCGCCGACCTCACCGCGAGCCGACGCACGCCGGTGGCCGGGCTCGACGGTCGGGACGGTCCCGACCTCGCGGGCATCGGCCTCGATCCGCCCGAGGCGGTGGTGCGGTTCCGCAGCCCCGACGGGGAGCGTCGAATCCAACTCGGGGCTCGAACCGTCGCGGGACGAAGCTGGATCCGGGTCGACGACGATGACGAGGTGCTGGTGGTCGGCGACGATCTGCATGGCCGCGTGCTCGACGACGATCCGAGGAACTGGCGGAGTCGCCGGCTGTTCTCCAGTGATCGCGAGATCGATGGCATCGTGATTCGCAACGGCGATGCCGCCATCGCGCTGGAACGGGCCGGGCGACGGTGGGTGCTGACGGCGCCCGTCGCGTCCCGGGGCGATGCCGCCACGGTCGACGGACTGGTCGGAATCCTCGGACGGGTGGAGCATGACGGCTTCATTCGCGACGGCGACTTCGACCGATCGCGTTTCGGACTGGACCCCGCGGTCGCGGAGATCGAAGTCAGCCGCGACGACGGCACGACCGAACGTCTGCTGATCGGCGGCCCCTCGGGGCTCGTGAGTCGGGACCGGTTCGCGATGGTCGACGGGATTCCGATGGTCGTGCGACTCGACGAGGCCACGCTCCGCGGTCTGCTGCCGTCGGTCGCGACCCTGATCGAACCCACCGGGTCGGGGGTCCGCCCCGCGGATGTGAAGTCGATCGAAATCACCGCGGGTGATGAGTTCATCCGCCTCGAACGCAACCTCGATCGTTGGTCGGTTGAATTCGTCGAGGACGGCGAGCGTGCTTCCGGCGAGACGTCGACCGAGCTCGTCGACGCCCTGATGACCACCCTGGTGGAGACCCGGGCCACCGAAGTCGCGGTCCAGGCGTTCCCCCAGCCTCTGCTCGTCGCGACGGTGGTGTTCAACGGATTCGACGGCCGGCCGCTCGACGCGGTGCGGATCGCCCGCGAGGGGCCCGGGGGGCGATGGGCGTTCGAGAATGGAGACGGCGTGCTGCGGATCCTCCCCGCGAGCGCCGACCTTCCGCTCGCGATCGAATCATGGCCGCGCTTCGACCCCTGACGCCGACTCGTGCTCGACGACCGGTGCGGTCAGCCGACGCGTTGGCTCCAACGGGCCGTGTCCGGCCCGCGGTGCCCCGACCAGACCGTCTCGAAACCAGCCGCCGCAAGGAGATCCCGCGGACGGGGGCGATGTGACGGATGCAGGCCCGTCGGCCCCGTCGCCGGTGCGGTGAACACCACGGCGGCATCCACGAGGTCCGCCCCGAAGAGCGATTGCAGGAGACCCGGACCGCACTCGGTGAGCACCGTCGCGACGCCATCCTGCTCGGCGAGCCGTCGCAGCAGGCGGGCCAGTCTCTCGCCGCCGAATCGACCCCGCAGCGTCTCGTCGTCGGGCCCCTCGACCGGGAGGACCCGGGCGCCGGCCGCTTCGAGCCGATGCACCGCGTCCGGGTTCGATCTCGCCGCATCGGGCCGGCACGCCACGATGACCTCGCCACCGGGCGTCGTCAGCATGGCGGCGTCGGTCGGGAACTGGAGATCGGGATCGACCACCACGCGTCTCGCGGTCCGTCGTTGACGAACGTCGCGGGCGTCGAGTCGCGGGTCGTCGGCGATCACGGTGCCGATTCCCGTGAGGATCGCGTCGACCCGACCACGTTCGCGGTGGACCATTCGGAGCGAGCGTCGCCCGGAGATCCACGGTGAGACGCCGGGCGGGGTGGCGAGTGCGCCATCGAACGTCTCCGCCCATTTCGCGACGACCCACGGACGACCGGTCGAGATCCGCCGATGGAAGCCGATGTGGAGTCGCCGGACCGCGTCGACGTCGCTGCGAATCTCCACGTCGATTCCCGCCTCGCGAAGTCGGGCGATGCCGCCGGACGCGACCGCGTTCGTCTCGATGCTGCCGACCACGAGCCGGGCGATCCCCGCCTCGATCAGCGCATCGACGCACGGGGGTGTCCGGCCATGGTGATTGCAGGGTTCGAGCGTCGTCCACGCGATGCCGCCGCGGGCCGCGGATCCGGCCTGCCGCAGCGCGACGATCTCCCCGTGTGCTCCGCCGGGTCGGCGGGTTCTCCCCTCGCCCACCACGCGCCCCCGGGCGTCGGCGATCACGCAGCCCACCGAAGGATTGGGTTCCGCCTCGCCGTGACCGCGGAGGGCGAGGCGGGCGGCGCGCTCGAGCATCGCGCAATCGTGAGCCTGGACATCGGTGGTCATGAAACGGCTTCCGACGAGACGGCGGGAGCCTTGGTGAGTCGTTTCGAGACCGGCTCGGTGGGGGCGACGCCGGCGAGGCGGGAGATGGTGGCCACGAGGATGTCGTCCTCGTTGCGCCCGGTCTGGAAGGACTCCGCGAACCGCACGAGATGGGTGGTCCATCGCCTCGGAGCCTGCGGCACGTCCATGGCCCGTTCGAGGCCGTCGATTCCGAGCATCTTTCCTCGGCGATCGCGGCTCTCGGTGCATCCGTCGGTGTACAGGACGACCACGTCGCCGGGTTCGAACCGCTCGCGGGTCTCGCCGCACTCGTAGTCGTCGAGCGGCACGGCCCCGAGCAGCATCGCGGTGGGGCCGAGTCGGCGGGACGGCCGCTTGTTGGCCTTGAGGAACGCGGGGGGATGTCCCGCATTCGCATAGCGAAGCATGCCGTGCATCGGATCGACCTCGGCCACCACCGCGGTCGCGAAGATCGAATGCTGGCTGAGCAGGAGTTCGGTGTAGTGATTGAGGCACTGCAGCAGCGCGGCGGGCCCGATGTCGGGTTGCTCCGCGATGATCCGTTCGATTTCGCCGGAGAGACGGGTGACCGTCATCGCGGCGGCGAGTCCGTGCCCGGTCACGTCGAGGAGCAGCACGCGAAGACGACCTTCGGGCGTCCTTGACGCGTGGATGAAGTCACCGCCGAGATCGCGCATCGGTCTGAACTCGAAGTCGAAGTCGAGCAGATCATCGCGTTGGGGACGGGGGAAGAGCGACTCGTGGATGGTTCGCGCCTGCGACATCTCGCGCCGAAGGCTGAGGAACCCCTGGGTGACCGCCTCCGATCGGAATCGCCGACTCCAACGCCGCATCCGGAAGTGCGCAATCGCCAGGCCGGGCAGCAGGACGAGCGGACTGAGGCCGAGGGCGAGCGTGGTTCCGAGCGGATTCACGGGGATGCCGATGATCGCCTCGATCGCGACCCACACCAGATAGAGCGGCCCGACGGCGTAGAGCGACTCCCGGGGCGTCCAGGGCAGCAGGACGGTCGAGGCCAGGTGCATCGCGAACACCCACAGGAGGAATCCGCCGGTCGAGACCGTCTCGCCCTCGATCGCCCCGAGGACGCCGAGGTCGATCACGCCGAGGAGGAGGATCAGGAGGTTCGCCGCGAGGATCAGGTCGAGCCGTCGTTCCAGCCGAGGACGCACGTTCCAGAGCATGAGACCGACGAGGATCGCGGACAACATCGGTGCGATGAAGGAAAGGCCGGAGCCGATCGTGGTGAACCGCTCGGGAGCGATGAATCTCGCGACGATCCCGGTCAGCGCCACGACGGTCTCGAGGGCGAAGAAGAAGATGCAGAAGAAGGTGAAGCGGCGACGAAGCCACGACTCCATCGCGACCTCGTAGTCGTCGCGGAACTCCTCCTGGGGATCGACCGGCGGCGTGCTCATGACCCGACGACGATACCGCGTCACTCGTCCGGCGGGGGCGCGGATCCCGGTGGGCATCCACCCCCGATCCACGAAAAAGGCCGCTCGCGATCGAGATCGCGAGCGGCCCTGGATTCCGGAGGATGAGGATCAGACGTCGGCGAGGACGGCTTCCTTGAGGCTCTCGGGCATGACCCGGTATTCGGCCGGTTCCATCGAGCTGGTCGCCCGACCCTGGGTCATCGATCGCAGGACCGTGGTGTAGCCGAACATCTCGGAGAGCGGCACTTCCGCGGTGATCACCCGGACCACGCCGCGAAGTTCCGAGTCCACGATGTGGCCTCGGCGACTCGCGATGTCACCGCTGACCGTGCCGAAGTACTCGTCGGGGGTCGTCACGGAGAGCTTCATGATCGGCTCGAGCAGGGCGGGCCCCGCCTTGGTGACCGCCTGACGGAACGCGAGCGAGCCGGCCTGCTCGAAGGCGACCTGGCTGGAGTCGACGTCATGGTAGGAGCCGAAGATCAGCTCGACCTTGACGTTGATGAGCGGGTAGCCGCCGATGACGCCGCTGCTCGCCGCCGCGCGGACGCCGGTCTCGACCGAGGGGATGTACTCGCGGGGGATCACGCCACCGCTGATCTTGTCCTCGAAGACGACGCCGTCCTTCATCTTCAGTTCCTGCTCCTCGGCCTCGGCCTCGGTGATGGGCCGCACGTTGATGACCGCGTCGCCGAACTGGCCACGACCACCGGTCTGCTTCTTGAACAGGCCTCGGACGTCCTCCGCGGCGCTCTGGATCGTCTCCCGGTAGGAGACCCGGGGCCGGCCGACGGTGACGCCGACCTTCATGTCGCGGACGAGCTTGTTCTTGATGATCTCGAGGTGGAGTTCGCCCATGCCCGGGATGATGGTCTCGCCGGTCTCGTCGTTGTACTGCGAGCGGAAGGAGGGGTCCTCCCGGCGGATGGTGACGAGGGCGTCGCCGAGCTTCTTCTTGTCGTCGGCGGTGTTGGGCTCGATGGACATCGAGATCACCGGCTCGGGGAAGGTCATCCGCTCGAGGATCACGGGGTTGTCGGGATCGCAGATGGTATCGCCGGTGAAGGAGTTCTTGAGGCCGATCAACGCCACGATCTGGCCGGCGCCGACGGAGTCGAGCGCATCCCGGTCCTTCGCGTGCATTTCGAAGATGCGGGACACGTTCTCCTTCTTGTTGTTGCCGGGGTTGAGAATCCGGCTGCCCTTAGGAAGGTTGCCCGAGTAGACGCGGCAGTAGGTGAGGTCGCCGTGGGTGTCGTTGACCACCTTGAAGACCAGGGCGGCGAAGGGGGCGTCCTCGGTCGGGGGACGTTCCAGCTTGACCTCGGGATCGCGGGGATCGGTACCGGCGATCGCCGGGACCTCGGTCGGGTTCGGAAGGAACTGGATGACCGCGTCGATGAGTCGCTGCACGCCGATGTTCTTGAGGGCGGAGCCGCAGAGGACGGGGTTGCATTCGAGGCTGATGGTGCCCTTGCGGATCGCCGCCCGGATCTGGTCGTTGGTGACCGCGTCCGCGTCCTCGAGGTAGGCCTCCATCAGGGTGTCGTCGAGCTCCGCGGCCTTCTCGACCATGTCGCTCCGCCACATCTCCGCCTCGTCCCGGAGCTCGTCCGGAATGTCGCGTTCCTCGACCTTGGCGCCGAGTTCGTTGGCGTCGAAGTAGAAAGCCCGCATCTCGATGAGGTCGATGATGCCCTCGAGGTCGTCACCGGCGCCGATCGGGATCTGCAGGGCGATCGGGTTCGCGCCGAGTCGCTCCTTGATGGTCTTGAAGCTGTAGTCGAAGTCCGCGCCAAGCTTGTCCATCTTGTTGACGAAGCACATTCGGGGGACTTCGTAGCGGTCGGCCTGTCGCCAGACGGTCTCGGACTGGGCTTCGACACCCTCCTTGCCGTCGAAGACCGCGACCGCGCCGTCGAGCACGCGGAGCGAACGTTCGACTTCGATCGTGAAGTCGACGTGGCCCGGGGTGTCGATCAGGTTGATCTTGTATTCCTCGTCCTGGAAGGTCCAGGGGCAGGTGGTCGCCGCGGACTGGATGGTGATGCCGCGCTCCTGCTCCTCTTCGAGGAAGTCCATGGTCGCGGTGCCTTCATGCACCTCGCCGAGCTTGTAGTTCATTCCCGTGTAGAACAGGATTCGTTCGGTCACGGTGGTCTTGCCCGCGTCGATGTGGGCGCAGATGCCGATGTTGCGGACGCGTGAGAGGTCGATGGACATCGTTGGTTCCTGGAACTGTCGCTCGGCCTGGACGAGCCACCGGGCTCTTCGGGGGGATCACATCCGATCGCAGGCCTCGATCGGGGCGAATGGACTCCGGAAACGTTCCGGAAGACCCTGCTGAATTGTGCAACTTCAAGTCCGCTGCCAGCGGGGGGGCGGGGTGCTTGTCAGCACCCGCCGTCGTCGTCGTTGTCGTTGTCACCTGGCATCGGAGGCACTCCGGGTCCGCCATCGCCCGCGGGACGATCGGCGTCGAGAAGTGAAGAATCCGTCATTCTAGGGAAACGGTCGGTCGAATCAAGCCGCGGGGTTGAATACGAGGCGGTATTCGAGGGAGTTCCGGGCGGCCCGGCCTCTCCCGGGTCGACTCGGTGGTGGTGCTGG
>JAACEA010000527.1 GCA_009936695.1 Planctomycetia bacterium | reverse complement strand
CGACCGTCTTCTCGATGAGGGCGATCCCCTCGGAAGAGTCGTGCTCGCCGGTCGTTTCGGCGCCTTGTCGGCGTTCACGGTCGACCTCGACTGCGAATCGCTCCAGTGGGACACCAACGGTGGCCGGTTCGTCGTGTCCCCAAGCGACCCGAGGATCGGTGCCTGCCTTCTCCCGACCGGCGACTGCAGCCAGTCCTCGCCCTTCGCCTGCGTCGAAGGTGCGTTCTTCGGATCGGGGATTCCCTGCGACCCCGCGAACGTGGCGGTCCCGTTCATCCCCACGTTCCCGCCCGATTGGCTCACGGTCGGTTATCCGTGGGGGATGCTGTCCCCCGGTAATGTGTTCACCCGGATCCGTCAGCCGGTGTCGCCCGGACTCTTCTCGATCTCGGACGCGTTCATCACGATCGTGCCGAACGGGAGCGGGAGCAGCGTGGGCGTCCGCCTCGATGCCGACGATCCCGACTTGAGGTCGTCCAGCGGCTTCACCGTTCCGACCACGCCGTTCAGGGTGGTGATCGAGTTCACCGACGGCGGCCCCGCGGCGATCGTCGAGACGACGCCCCTGACCATCCCGGTGTTCGGACAGGTGAACCCGATGTTCACGCCCATCCTGAGCTACCAGTTCGGTGAACTGCTGCCGACCCAGTCCCGGGAGATCGCCTCGATCGAGTTCTCGATCAAACCCACCGGAATCGCACCCGCCAGCAGCCCGATCGCCATCAACCAGACCGCGGTCACCCCGGCGGACGAAGGTGATCCCTCCTCGCATCCGGCCGAAGTCTCGACCGACGGTGGCAGGACGTGGTCGATCCTCCGCGATGCCTCGACGGGCGAGCCGCTGACCCGTGGCATGGCGATTCTTCCCTGACCGATCCGGGGCCCGGCCGTCTCAACCCAGCGGCACGCTCTCGACCACTTCGAGGCCGAAGCCGTGCAGGGTCGGCCACGGTCGCGGGTGGTTGGTGAGCAGCCGGAGCTTCGAGAGGCCGAGATCGCGGAGGATCTGGCTGCCGATCCCCAGCTCGCGCTGGTCCATCGGCACCACCTTCGCCCCGATGCCGTCGGGACGGGCGAGATCAGGGGCGTTGACGTCCTCCTCGCGTCGGGCGACCTCGTGCAATACGTTCGAGATCTCTTCATTGCCGGACTCCGGCCGCATGTAGACGAGTGCCCCGCGGCCCGCGTCCCGAATCGCCCGAAGACTCGCGAGCAGGTCGTCGCGACTCGATCGATTCGAATCGCCCGCGACCCCGAAGGTGTCGCCGAGAAGATCACGCCGCTGCACGCGAACGAGCGTCGGCTCGTCGTTCGCGACGGATCGCCCGCTTTCGTCGATGTCGCCGACCCCACCCGTACACAAGGCGACATGGGGAAGGGCGTCGATGCTGCTTCGCCACGCGATCATTCTGAAGACGCCCTCCGGCGTCTCGATGCTCCGACCCTCGATGGGTGCAATCCGTTCGACCATCGCCTCCTGGGCGAGGCGATGCTGGATGATCTGCTCGACCGAGCACATCTTCATGCCGTGTTCATCGCACATCACTTCGAGATCCGGAAGCCGCGCCATGTCCCCGTCGGGCTTCACGACCTCGATGATCGCGGCCGCCGGGTGGAGTCCGGCGAGCTTGCAGAGGTCCACGGAACCTTCGGTCTGCCCGGTTCGAACCAGGACGCCACCCGGTCGGGCACGGAGTGGATTGATGTGGCCCGGTCGCACGAAGTCATCGGCGCGGGAAGCGGGGTCGGCCATCATGCGGATGGTGATCGCCCGATCGCTGGAACTGATGCCGGTGCCGACTCCATGCCGGGGATGGCCGTCGACCGAGATGGTGAAGGGTGTCTGTCGAAGGCTGGTGTTGATCGCCCCCTGGGGGCCGAGTTCGAGCCGTTCACAAGTAGGACCATCCACCGCCACGCAGAGATAGCCGCCGCCGATCCGGGTGAAGAAGTTGACGATCTCCGGCGTGACGAACTCGGCCGCGATGACGAAGTCACCTTCGTTCTCGCGGTTCTCGTCGTCCACGAGCATGATCATGCGGCCAGCGCGGAGGTCTTCGAGGATGTCGGGGATGCTTGCGAATGCCATAGAAGAAACATGGTAGTCGACGGCCCCCGCCCCCCGATCCGATCGGACACGGGCGCCGAGCGATGTGAGACCGCGCACGGATCGGGAGCGCCGATTCACGCCCCCCACCACCGCGGATTCGACATCGCCGCGTGAAATGACCGGGGCCGTCCCTGCACAACGAAACCCCACGATCAAGTCTGATAAATACCACGGCTGGGTTCCAATGATTCGGTTTGATGCGACATCGAGGCAGATTAATACGAAATGTTTCGTAAACCCTGTGGCCATCGACGAATTTCTTCGTATCGTGTGGTCACGTGCGGGTTCATACTCGAACGAACGACACCCCTCGCCCTCTGGAACACACGGACATGGCCCGCCCCAAATCCAATCCCGACCCCAGCCGCCGGCGACCCACCGAAGCCGAATGCAACATCCTCTCGATCATCTGGGATCGAGGATCGGCGACCGTCCGCGAGGTCTATGAAGAACTCTCCCAGCGACAGGAGGTCGGCTACACGACGGTCCTGAAGTTCATGCAGATCATGACGGAGAAGGG
>JAACEA010000526.1 GCA_009936695.1 Planctomycetia bacterium | reverse complement strand
GTAGGGGCGGGGCTCGAGCACGGACAATCTCCGGGGGTGGGACGGGTCGATGATGGTAGCACCCTCCATCCCATCTCCGCGTCCCTTAGCATGAATCCCATGGCCATTTCCGCTCCCCTCGGTGACGAAGACGATTCCAACGACCTGCCGGTCCTGCTTCGCCCGGCGATGGTCTGGTCCGATAGGGGATTCGTCGCCGATCAGGAGATCGTCATCCAGGGCGACCGGGTCCGAGCGATCCGACCCGCCACCGGGCCCTCCGACTGGCCGGTGGCCCTCCTCCCGGGCTTCGTCAACGCGCACAGTCACGCGTTCCAACGGGGCATGCGGGGGCTCGGCGAGACGTTCCGGGCCGGACGCGGGTCGTTCTTCACGTGGCGGAACTCGATGTACGAGCTCGTCGCGTCGCTCGACGTGGATCGAGCGTATCGAACCAGTCGGCTCGCCTTCGAGGAGATGCTCGATGCGGGAATCACCACGGTCGGGGAGTTCCACTACATCCACCACGCCGCCGACCAGGGCGACGCGACCCGCTGGGCACTCGACGACGCGGTCCTGCGGGCCGCCCGGGACGCCGGCATCCGGATCGTCCTCCTGCACTGCGACTACGTCCGGGGGGGATTCGACGACGAGCCGCTCGGCGGGGGGCAGCGCCGATTCGACACCGGCACGCTCGACGCATACCTCGCGAGTCTCGATCGAGCAGCGGGGCTGGCGACCGGACCGCTTCAGTCGGTCGCGGCGGTCGCCCACTCGACCCGGGCGGTGCCGATCGACCGGATCGCGGCGATTCACGCCGAGGCCACGCGACGCGGCACGGTCTTCCACCTGCACCTCGAGGAGGTCGTGAAGGAGATCGAGGACTGCGGACGCCGGCACGACCGGACCCCGATGCGGCTCGCCCTCGAGCACGGCGTGATCGACGATCGCACCACCGCGGTGCACTGCACCCACTCGACGGCCGAAGACCTTCGCGCCTTCGGTGCCGCGGGCGGACGGATCTGCCTCTGCCCGAACACCGAAGGCAACCTCGGGGACGGGATCTGCGATCTCGCCACGATGCGGGAGGCGGGGATCGACATCTCGATCGGGACCGACTTGAACAGTCGGATCGCGCCCACGGAGGATCTCCGCTGGATCGAATACGTCCAGCGGGTCCGGCACCAGATGCGCGGCGGCGTGATCGACGCTCAAGGCCGGACCGGGCGGGCGCTGCTCGACATCGGCACCCGAAACGGGGCCGCCAGTCTCGGCGTCGACGCCGGCGAGATCGCGCCCGGCCGCCTCGCCGACTTCGTGGCCGTCGATCTCCAGCATCGAACGCTCGAAGGGGTCGACCCCGATCATCTCGCGGAGGCGATCGTGTTCGGCACCGGGCCGGCCTGCCTCGTCGGCACCTGTGTCGGCGGACGCTGGGTGCGGGGCGGGCCGGACGTCGCCGGAGGGGGCTCCTGACATGGCCCGCATCCGGATCGGCATCGACCTCGGGGGCACGAAGATCGAAGCGATCGCGCTGGTCGAGGGCGCCATCGCCGTTCGCGAACGCGTCGCGACGCCGCAGGGCGACTACCAGGGAACGATCGACTCGGTCGCGACGCTGGTCCGCCGGGTCGCGGTCGAGGCCGGCGGGACGTCCGACGCGATCACCGTCGGGGTGGGAACGCCCGGCTCGGTGGATCGCGGCACCGGGCTGCACCGGAATTCCAATTCGACCTGCCTGAACGGTCGCCCCTTCCAGGCCGATCTCGCGACCGCGGTCGGGCATCCGCTCCGGACCGCGAACGACGCGAACTGTTTCGCGTTGTCGGAGGCCGTCGACGGCGCCGCCCGCGGACATCGACTGGTCTTCGGGGTGATCCTCGGGACCGGGGTCGGCGGTGGGGTGGTCATCGACGGCGTGGTCCACGAAGGTCGGAACGGGGTCGGCGGCGAGTGGGGGCACATGGGCCTCCCGCATCGCGACATCCGCAACGTGGCGCCCCGCCACTGCTACTGCGGTCGCACCGACTGTCTCGAGCAGTACCTGAGCGGGCCGGCGGTCGAAGCGGAGTACGCGGACCGCTCGGGTGAAGCCCGGCCCCTCGCCGAGATCGCGGCGCGGGTCGACGCGGATCCGGCGGCGTCTGCGGTGCTCGATCGTTTTCACGAGCGACTGGCGGAGAGCCTGGTCACCGTCGTCGACCTGCTCGATCCGGATGCCATCGTGCTCGGCGGCGGCGTGAGCAACCTCGACTCGATCTACGACGCCGTGCCACCGATGGTGAACGCCCGCATCTTCGGCGCCTCCGGAAGCACGCCGATCCTTCGTCATCTCCACGGCGATTCGAGCGGCGTCCGCGGCGCCGCGTGGCTGTGGCCCGAGGACTGAGCGACGGATCGTGGGATCGCTCGTTCAGCCGACGCGGCCGAACCGGGCGGCATCGAGCAGGGGTGACTCGATCGAGGGGGCGCCGTCGCAGACGATCTCCGCGACCAGTCGCCCGGTGATCGGCCCCAGCGTCATGCCCATCATCGCGTGGCCGGTGGCGACGACGAGTCCGCGGGCCCATGGGATCTCGCCGATCATCGGCATGCCGTCCGGCGTGCACGGCCGGTAGCCCGCCCATTCCGCGGTGACCTCGCCGGTCGCGACGTCGTTCAGATAGGGCCGGGCGGCGCGGGTGAGGTTCTCCAGTCGGGAACGCGTCCACGGTCGACCGTGATCGGTGATCTCGAGCGTCCCGGCGAGGCGAAGCCGATCGAACATCGGCGTGAAGGCGATGAACGTCTCCCGGAACACGCCGCCGACCGAAGGGACCTTCGAGAGTCCCGTCAGTTCGCGGTGGTAGCCCCGGGCCGGCTGCATCGGCACGTCGACGCCCGCGGTCGCCGCCAGCGGGCCCGACCAGGTGCCGGCGGCGAGGACCACGCGATCGGCGCTCAGGATCTCGCCGGTCGCGAGCACGACACCGGTGATCCGGTCGTCGTCGACGAGGAGGCGTTCGACCCCGGCGTCCACCCCTTCTCGAATCGTCACGCCCTCGGACTGCAGCGATCGGCGAAGTCCGGCCATGAAGGCCATCGGGTCCATCGTCGCGCTCTGGTCCCAGCGGATCGCGCCGGCCACCGCGTCGCCGAACGCGGAATCGGTCGACCGAAGGGCCTCGCCGTCGAGCCGTTCCGCGGAGTAGCCGAACGGCGCGAGATGGTCGATCTCCCGCTCGGCCTCGTCGAGGTTCCGCGTCTCGAGGCAGACGTCGAGCCACCCGGTCGGGCGCCAGTCGCAGTCGATGGGCGTGTCCTCGAGGATCTCGTCGAACGCCCGGGCGGTCTCCCAGCCGAGGTGGGCGAGCACGGCGAGGCACGCTTCGAAGTGCGGTCTGCGGCAGTGGCGGTGGAACGTCAGGAGCCAGCGAGCGAGGTCGCCGTCGAGGCGGGGTCGGATGTAGAGCGGGCTGTTGCGATCGAACATCCACTTGAGCCCCTGCACGCTCACCCCGGGCCGGGTCAGCGGGGGATGGCCGTAGACGATCAGGCCGGCGTTGCCGCAACTCGCGCCGTCCCGGATCGGTTCCTGGTCGAGGATCGTGCAGGGCACGCCGCGACGGTGCAGCGCCCGGGCGGCGGAGAGCCCGATGATGCCGCCACCCACGATCAGGACCGGTTGTTCGCGAGCCGTCATGATCCGAATGGTAGTCCGCGAGGGGCCGCTCGGCGTGCATCACCGTCGATGCGCACACGACACGCGGGCGTCGCCGAAGCGTCGCCCGCGTGTCGTGTGCGTCCGAGAGTTCGTCCGGGGCGGGGTCAGCCGGCCTTGCGGCCGCTCGACGCCTCGTCCCGATACTTCTGGAGCTGGGTCTTGATGCCGTCGGCCATCGAGCCACCGTCCGACTTCTCGACCGCCTTCCGCTGGATCTTGATCGCCATGTCGAGATCGCCCTGTTCGTAGTACGCCCGGGCGAGGGTGTCGAGAATCGCGGCGTTGTTGCCGCCGGCGGCGGTGTTCGCCGCCTTGGCGACCGCCATCGCGAATTCGAAGTCGCGATCGCTCACCGCGGGATCGTCGAGGGTGTACCAGGCGATGGAATTCAGCATCATCGCGTCGTCTCGATTCCGCTTGAGGAGCTTCCAACCCAGGTCGTAGCCTTCGGGATCGTTCATCGGCCCGATCATCGTCTGGAACTTCATCATCTGCAGGCCGGTGTCCTCGGGCATCTCCTCGATCGCGGCGTCGAGCGTCTTCATCATGCCGCGGTAGTCGCCGGATCGCTGCGCGTTCCGCGACTCCTGCCGGACCGCCGCCATGATGCGGGCGGCCTTCTGGGAGTTCTCGTACTCGGTCGCGAACGCCTTCCGGTCCCAGGTGCCCGCGACGATCTTCTCGAGCGGCTCGTCCATGCTCATCGGATGACCGATCCAGGCGATCCTGCCTTCACCATCGACCACGAAGGCGCAGGGAATCCCGCTTCGCTTCGCCGCGGTCATGTAGGCCTTGCTGGTCGCGTCCTCGAAGTCGAGGGCGATCGTGTAGCGGGTCTTCTCGTCCCACTGCTTCTGGGCGAGGAACGCCTCGACGACCTCGGGCTTCTCCCGGGTGACGCCGACGATGT
>JAACEA010000525.1 GCA_009936695.1 Planctomycetia bacterium | reverse complement strand
GGGCGTGGTCCGTACCTGATCGCTTCGGATGGTCGGCCGTATCTCGACCTGGTCAACAACGTCTGTCACGTCGGCCACTGTCATCCGCGCGTCGTCCAGGCGATCTCGAATCAGGTGTGCACGCTCAACACCAACACCCGGTACCTGCATGAGGGTTTCGCCGAGTACGCGGAGATGCTGGCGGCTCGTCTTCCCGATCCGCTGGACACCGTGTTCCTGGTGAATTCCGGCTCGGAGGCGAACGAACTCGCGTTGCGGATCGCACGGGCCGCGACGGGTGCGAAGGACGCCCTGGTGATCGACGGCGCCTATCACGGCCATGCCGGGAACTGCGTCCAGATGAGTCCCTACAAGTTCAACGGTCCCGGGGGTGAGGGTCGGCCGGAGTGGGTGCACGTGGCGCCGGTCCCCGATCGATATCGAGGGGCGATCCGCGGTGATGGTGAGGATGTCGGCGCGGCCTACGCCCTTGAACTCGCGACGACGGTCGGCGCGGCCTGCGCCGCGGGACGGTCGATCGCCGCGTTCTTCGCGGAACCGATCCTCTCCTGTGGCGGACAGATCCCGCTTCCGAGCGGCTACCTCGCGGCGGCGTTCAAGCACGTCCGGAACGCGGGCGGACTCTGTGTCGCGGACGAGGTCCAGGTCGGCTTCGGTCGGGTCGGCGATTCGTTCTGGGGATTCGAACTCGACGCGGCGGATGGTGGCGAGGTCGTCCTGCCCGACATCGTGGTGATGGGAAAGCCGATCGGCAACGGTCATCCGATGGGGGCGGTGGTGACGACGCGTGCGATCGCGGACGCCTTCGCCAACGGGATGGAGTTCTTCTCGACCTTCGGCGGCAACCCGGTGAGTTGTGCGGCCGGCAAGGCCGTGCTGGAAGTGATCGACGACGAAGACCTGCAATCGCGTGCCGCCACGCTGGGCCGCCGATTCATCGACGGGCTCCGTGGACTGCAGGCTCGGCACGAGTGCATCGGCGACGTTCGCGGCCGCGGCCTGTTCCTGGGGGTGGAGTTCGTCCACGATCGGGAGGCTCGGACCCCGGCCGCGGACGTCGCGGATGCGGTGACCCAGGCGATGCGGCGGCACGGCGTGCTGCTGTCGACCGACGGCCCTCGGCACAACGTCATCAAGATCAAGCCGCCGATGATCATCGAGCATGCGGACGTCGACATGACGCTGCGACTGCTCGACGACGTGCTCGGCGGCCTGCCCTGACGCCTTCGAGGTCACTGCGGCGCCGGGATGCTCACCGGCGGCGCGGCGGGGATTCGGCCGGTCGCCACCGGATCAGGGAAGCTCGCGAATCCGCAGTCCACGGAATTCGATGGGCGAGCCTTCGCTCTCGAGCGCGAGGTACCCGGTCGCGGGCGAGCACTGGTTGCCACCGGAGACTTCCACGCCGTTCACCCAGAGGCGGACTTCACCGTTGATCGCGCGAATGTAGTAGTGGTTCCATTCGCCGGTGTCGCGGGTGGTTTCCTGGGTGGGAAAGCTGCGGCGCTTGTTCGGTGCCATGGGTGGAAAGGGCTTCATGGTCGATGCGCCGACCGGGAAGACGTCGCCATGACAGGTGAACCAGTTCGCCTTGTTGCCACCCTTTTCGTACGCGGCCTTGTAGCCGAGGTCGAGCACCTGGACTTCGATCCCCTCTGGAAGGCCGGGGCCCTTCAGCCGGTCCATCGACTCGATCGGCGACCAGAGGAAGATGCCGGAGTTGCCGGCGTCCCGAAGGTGTCGCCATTCGCAGACGAGTTCGAAGTTGGTGTAGGGCTTCACGGATCGCGTGACGCTGACCGGATCGCCGGTGCACTTCACCGCGTTGCCGTCCCAGGCCCAGGTGTCGGGTTTGCCGTTGACGTTCTGGAAGTCGGCTTCAACGAGATCCCGGAACCCCGGGGCGGTCCCGTCGATCATCGCTCGAGGCGTGTCGGGTGCGGGATCGTCGGAGGGGGTGCCACGCGGGCCTGCGGAGTCGGCGACCGCCGCAAGCACCATGGCGAGGATGGCGACAAGGAGGAGGGGAATGGAGGATCGGAGCATCGGTGTGGCCTCTCGGTCGTTCGGGAATCGCGGCGGGAATGGCTGTCGTTGTACCAATTCGGGATGGATTCGAGTGGTGATCGAATCATG
>JAACEA010000524.1 GCA_009936695.1 Planctomycetia bacterium | reverse complement strand
GATCATGGTCACCCACGATCCGAAGATCGCCGATCACTGCCAGCGTGTCGTGACCCTCGAAGACGGGCTCGTCGCGACCGACCGCACCACCGCACGCGGCGACGCCGGCCGCTGAGCGTCGACGAACGGTTCAGCCCGGCGTCCCGACGAGCCGATTCCAACGAGACGTCATCGGCGACCGAGACCCTCGAGATACGGAGCGACCGTGCGAATACTCGGCATCGATCCCGGACTTCGAATCACCGGCTACGGGCTCGTGCTCGCCGAAGGCCCCGGCGTCACGGTGATCGAGGCGGGCGTCATCCGGATTCCGGCGGACGGAAGCCTCCCCCACCGGCTTCATCAACTTCACACCGATCTCACCGACGTGATCACCGAACTCCAGCCCGGGCTCATCTCGGTCGAATCGGTGTTCTCCCATCCGGAACGCGCCGCGACCGGCGTCCGCATGGGCCATGCCCGCGGCGTCATCCTGCTGGCCGCCGCCCAGCACGGGGTCGAAGTGGTGGAACATCCGCCAGCCCAGGTCAAGAAGGCGCTGACCGGCGACGGCAGCGCCGACAAGGCACGGATGCAGTCGGCCATCGTCACCCGGTGCGGGCTGACCACCGCTCCGGAACCACCGGACGTGGCCGACGCCCTCGCCATCGCGTTGTGCGCCGCCCAGCGACTCGACACCGCCGTCATTTCGACGGAGGGGCGGGACGTCGAACCACCACGGTGACCGCGGTCCCCACGGGCGGTACCGCCCCCTCGCGAATTCTCCAGACCGGGGGATCGACCCCGGTCTCCGGCGAACGCACCTCCTGGGCCGCGATGACCTCGTCGCCGAAGGTGGTGAGCCCGATGAAGGTCCCCGCGTAATCCGCGAGGAAATACTCGCCCTCCCCCATCGACGGCGGATTCGGTCGAACCAGCGAACCCGCGAAGACCCAGGTCGGGAGGCCGCGCTCCCGGGCGTCCTCGATCATCGACTCGAGTGGAACCTCCCGGGCGTCGGGGCCGTCCGGTCCCGACGGACCGAACCGGAGTTCGATCGTCACCAGGGGACCCCGCGGTGGAATCGGCGAGTTCGTGGCTTCGTCCCACCCCGCGGGCGCGCCCGGCTCGAAGCCGGCGAGAAGCAGTGCGGCGTGCACCACGGAAGGCACCACGTCGGCGACCACGATCGACTCGTGCTCCCGGGTCGATCGCCGACACACCGCGACTTCGAGCCAGCCGGTCTCGAGGGTGATCTCTCCGGGGAACTCCACGCGGCCCGCCTCGATCCAGGCCCGTACACCGCCCTCCAGCTCGATGATCCGGGGCGAAGCCGGCAGTTCGCCGAGCGTCGACTCCCGGACGCCCGCCCCTTCGGACGTGGGAATCGCCAGTTCCTCGGGTCGATGCGCGGTCTCCGCGGCTGGGTTCGCCGCGACTTCGGGGCTCGATCGATCGGCGTGGCCCGACGTCGATTCCAATGCTCCCGAGACGTCCGAGGCCCTCGAAGGGTCCCGATCCTGATGACCGCACCCGAGGATCGTGGGCAGCACGGCGAGCGCGACGAAGCGGTTCGATCGCCGACGACGACGTGGGACTCGAGGATCACGGTGGACCAGGTTGATCACGTCGATCAGTTTGATCATGCGGATTCCAGCATTCGAATGGTGTGAACCTTGAGTCGGATCGTCCGATCCGGACCCGGGCTCGCAAAACGGTCCAGACACGATCTCATTCATTCCGGTACCGCCCGGCCCATGGGACCGGAGCGAGGCGAAAAAAAAGGCCCGGCTGAGGCAAGCCTCGAACCGAGCCCTTCCGGGGGCGAAATTGAGTCGCGGTCGAATCCGAATCGGTCGGATGAGCGACAACGGAATGCTAGCATGCATCGGTTCATTGGCAACGTATCGCCCCTCGTAAACCGGAATTTTCCCCCCTGACGACCCTCCAGAGGCGGTCAGGGGCAGGTCCCAAACTACCCATCTTGACACCCGTTCGCATCCCGGGCCGTTTCGGACCAAGGCCGACGCTGGCGCACGCCACCCGGGGCCGCCGAGACATGCATCCCGACGCCGGAGTCGATCTCAACCGTGCTCACGCTCACTCGAACCATCCGCTTCTCGCTCACCCGCGACATTCCACCGGGCGACGCGCTCGCGTCGCCTCGTGGAAACACGCACGCCGGCTGGCCGTCGATGAACCTCGTGGCGGGTGCTTCCTGGGAGGCGACGGTGGAGGTCAGGGGGAACCCGGACCCCCGTACCGGCTATCTGGTGGGGATCGACAAGCTCGATCACGCCGTTCGCACCCGCGCCCTGCCGGTTCTGCTCGAAGCCCATCGTCACCGCGACCTCAGCCCGGTCGAGGTCGCCCGAATCATCCTCGAGACCGCGAGTGGCGACGGTGGTCCGACTTTCGATGCGATCGAGGTCGGCATGGAACGCGACACCCGCTGGCGGGTAGATTCAGGAGACATGTCCGTGATTCTCATCCAACGCCGTTACGAGTTCTCCGCCTCGCACCGACTCCACCTCGCCGAGTTGGACGACGAGGCGAACGCCGCGATGTTCGGGAAGTGCAGCAATCCCAACGGCCACGGCCACAACTACGAGGTCGAGGTGCAGGTCAGGACGAACGGCGACGCCCCGGTCTCGATCCTCGCCCT
>JAACEA010000523.1 GCA_009936695.1 Planctomycetia bacterium | reverse complement strand
CTCGTGACGAAGCTTCCTCCATCCCGCATCGGTCGGATCAGTCTGGTCTCGGTCCAGATCCTCGCGCTCGCCCTCGGGCTCGTCGGGGTCGCTGGATCGACGGGGTGCCAGAAGCTGCTCTTCAAGGAGAATGATCCCCGGACCCAGTTCGAGGTTCACGATCGGATGCGACAGCGGTACGTGCCGATCGAGGAGGAAGACGTCTTCGGTGAGCCGCAACCGGCGCTCCGTGCACGACTTTCGCCGAACACGTGAGCTCAGGCAGGGTCCGGTATCATTCGCGCGGTCGTCCTCGGGCCGGCTGATTCGGCCCAATCCTCGGAGTTCATCCTCCCGGGCAGTGGTTCGGTGGATTCCCACGATTGACGAATGTTCGGTCCTCGTGCTGACCGATGAGAGGGAGGAGAGAACAGGGTTTCCCGAACGGCGGGAACGACGCGTGGGGCGGATTCGCAAGGAACGCGGATCTGAATGAGGGCATGGATTCCGTGACGCAGCATCAGGAACAGGTCGCTTCGGGAGGTTTCTCCCGTCCACAGATCGTCTGGATGGCGTTCATGGCGAGCATGACGGTGTTCTTCGCCTTCTTCATGCTCACCACGACGACGCCACGCGAGGGAATGGGTGATCTGCCGTCCGCCTCCGTCCTCGCACCATCGGACGCGGATCGAGCCCGGTCCCGGATGGGTCTCGAACCAGCACGAACCGCCATGTCGACGGCCTGGACCAAGATCGTGGTCCACGACTCGGGCTTCTACTTCGACGATGCCGACGACATCGCTCGCCGGCACGTCAACCAAGGCAATCTCCGCGAGATCGGATATCACTTCGTGATCGGTAACGGCAATGGAAGCCTCGCCGACGGTCAGATTCATGTCACGACCCGATGGGACGCCCAGCGTGCCGGAGCGCACGTCGCCTCGCGACGCGGTGCCGATCCATCGGTCGCGGACGCGGTGAATCGGGTGGCGATCGGAATCTGCCTCGTCGGAAACGGGGATCAGAAGCGATTCACCCAGGCCCAGACCAAGTCACTCGCGCAGTTGGTGACGACCTTGCAGTCGCGTCTCGCGATCGCCGACGACGCGGTGCATCTCCACTCCGATCTGAGCGACGTGAACAGTCCCGGCCGGTACTTCCCCGTGGCGGAATTCGAATCGTTGCTGGCCGGTCGAGACTGATCGCCCATCGGTTCGGAACGAAGATGACCCGGCACGGTCTCTTCGCATCGAACCGCCCCCGCCAACACGTCGCGACATCGCATTGAACGGGGATCGTCATGTCGCATCCAGTCGAACTCTTCGGGTACCCGGTGGTCGGCCGGCTCGGTGAAGGTGCCGCAAGCACCATCTATCGAATTCGCGACCCGAAGTCCGGGACCGAGTATGCGATCAAGCATGTGGTGAAGCGATCCGACAAGGATCAGCGATTCATCGACCAGGTCGTCGGGGAGCACCGGATCGGAACGTCGATCCGGCATGATTCGATCCGACGAATCGGGCGGCTCTTTCGGAAGCGTCGTCGATTCAGACTGGTCGAGGTCGGCCTCGTGATGGACTTCGTCGACGCCCCCGCGCTCGACACGCTGCGGGATCTCTCGCCGCTCGAGCAGGTGCGGATCTTCATTCGGCTCGCGGAAGGTCTGATGGCGATGCACGATGCCGGCTACGTCCATGCGGACATGAAGCCGACCAACGTCCTCGTCGAAGGTGCCGATGTGCGGATCATCGATCTCGGTCAGGCCTGCGAGATCGGCACCACGAAGGACCGCATCCAGGGGACACCCGGCTACATCGCGCCCGAGCAGGCACACCGTCGTCGAATCACGGAGCGAACCGACGTCTACAACCTCGGCGCGACGATGTACTGGGTCGTCTCGGGTCGCCTGATCCCGACGGCCCTGCCGCCCAAGGGCGGGGAAGCCGAGGTCGCATCCGGTCCGCTCGGCCCCGATCGGATCGCGACGCCGACCCCGCTCGTGGATCTGATGCCGGGTACCTCGCCCGAACTGTCGGACCTCGTCCAGGATTGCGTGCGGGTCTCACGCGGCGATCGTCCCGCGACCATGATCCCGGTGATCGATCGATTGCTCCGGATCGATCGCGCGTTGTCCCGCTGACGCCTTGCGATCCGGACCGTCTTCGGCCACGATCGTTCGGATGCGATCCGACCATCCCCCGCACCTCCTGCTCGATCTCGACGGAACGCTCGTCGACTCCGTCGATGGAATCCATGCCGCGTGCGTGGTCGCCGCGTTGAAGATCGACCGCGAGGTTCCGTCGAGGGAGCTGGTTCTGCGGAGCATCGGACGGGGCGCGGACCGGCTTCTGCACCGGATACTCCGACTCGACCACGAGTCCGACCTGCATCCGGCGATGCATGCGCGAGCTCGGGCGAGCTTCGATCGTGAGTATCGCGACGCCTGTCTCGACGGCACGGTGCTGCGGGAGGGGGTCGCCGAGTCGCTTGGCACGCTCCGTCGTCTCGGGCATCGCTTGTGGATCGCCACCAACAAGCCACGCGTTCCCGCCACGCGGGTGATCGAGCGTCTCGGTCTCGATGAAATGATCGATGGAACGTGCTGTCCGGAGGACGCGGGGGTACTCAAGCCCGATCCGCGATTCGTCCGGACGGTGCTTGAACGCGATCGTGGTGATTTGAATCGCACGATGCTGGTCGGCGATTCGAGCGTGGATGCGCAGACCGCCGAGAATGCGGGAATTCCTTTCGTCGCGATCCGGGGCGGCTACGACGAGGGCCGGGACATCGGACTTCGCACGCCCCCGCCGGATGCGGTGATCGATTCACCGCGTGATCTTCCGCAGGCGATCCTGGACGTGATGAAGCGATCCGGGATCGCCGACTCGGGGACCTCATGAAGAACGCGTCCGTCCGACTCGAAAGTCGGACGGACGCGGTGTCGTTCGAAAGGTCTTCGGCGATTCGAGATCAGGACGCCTGGCGATCCTCGAGTCCGTTCGGACCGAGGTCGTCTTCCGACTCGGCCTTCGGCTTCCCGCAGAAGACGTCGAAGGTCGTCTCGTCGAGCAGCGAGTTCATCGCCTGTTCGACGCGACCGATTCGATTGGAGAGATCACCAGGGGCGGAGATGCCGCAGATCTCGCTGCCCACGAATGCCACGCGGCTGCTGTCCGGACGCTCGAAGAGCGACCAGACGTCACGAAGCGTGATCTCTTCGGGGCCCTTCGCGAGGGCGTACCCACCACCCGGGCCCGGAGAGCCACTGACGATGCCCGCCTGACTCAGGGTCGAAAGAAGTTTCGCGACGAAGGGGCGTTGCAGTCCTCTCCCGTCTGCGATGTCGGCGGCCGACACGCGTCGGGTGGAGGGACCGTCCCAGAGGGCGGCCAGGTAACTCACTGCAGCAATGGCGGTCTCGGTTTGCTTGCCGTACATGGAATAAAGTCTCTTCAGATAGAAAATTCGGCGTTCATGCCGGGCAACGAAGAATCACCCACCCACCCCAAACGTTCGAAACGATCATAATTGATTTCAGGGCTTTGATACAAGGGGTGTTCGGAGGAAGGACATGAATCAGGACGAGATCAAGTTCGAACTGCAGATCACCACCACCGGCGCGATTCTCGAGCATGTGTTCGGCCCCGATGAAGAGCTCACGATGGGGAGGGACGAGTCGGTCGGAATCACCCTTCAAGATGACGCGGTGAGCCGGCGTCACGCCGCGATTCGGCTTCACGGCGGAAAATTTCTGATCAGGGATCTCGGTAGCCGGAGCGGGACCAATGTGAACTGGATCCGACTTGAAGACGAAGAATCCGTTCGGATTCGAACGGGGGACCGGATCCGATTCGGTTCAACGGAATGTCTTGTCCGTATTCCTGGGGGTGATGGACCGGATGAGGAGATTGCTCCGGAATCCCCGGAAATTTCCAGCCCGGAACGGGAGACCCGGACCGATGTCGATGAGTTCAAGACTCGTGGAAGCCTCCTCCTTCGACTGAATGCTTCGGGGACCCTCGAACGTGAGATCGGCTGGCGGGATTTCTACGACCGCTACGTGCCGCTCATCAAGGGATTCGCGGGTCGGGCTGGAGCGGGGGGCGAGGAGGCCGAAGACGTCGCCCACGAGGTGGTGGCGAACTTCTTCCGGGCCTCTCATCGATTCGAATATGACGCGGCCCACGGACGTTTTCGGGGTTACTTGAAGGCGGCGACGCTCAATGCCATGCGGGCGCGATGGCGGAAGCGCGGCGACCAGGTGCGTCTCGGCGAGCAGGACGAGGTTCGAATCGACGACCCCGGCTACGTGGATGACGTGTGGGCCCAGGAATGGACGCGATCGGTCATCGAACGTGCGCTCGAGGCGGTGCGATCGAGCGGGAACCAGAGCGAGCAGTCGTGGGAGGCGTTCGATCTCTACGGCCGTCGCGGTGTGCCGGCCGCCGAGGTGGCCGAACGCCTGTCGATGTCGCCCGAGGCGATCCGCCAGGCCAAGAGTCGGATCTCACGGCAGGTTCGAGCGGAGATCGAGCGCATCCGCACGGAGGAAGGCTGATCGACCGATCTCAGGCGCGGCGATCGAGTTCGAGAAATTCGACGCCGGCTTCCTCGAACACCGCTCGACTCTTGTCGATCGACTCGAGCCAGTGGTCGTCTCCGGACTCGGGGAGATACGTCACCACGGTTCGAATTCCGGCCTGGACCACCGCGATCGCGCAGTTCACGCAAGGAAAGAACGACGAGTAGATCGCGCAGTCGATCGGGCTGACGCCGTTGCGGGCGCACTGGATGATCGCGTTCATCTCGGCGTGGACGATCAGGTCGTACTTGACCGGCCGCTCGAGTCGTTCGGGACGATCTTCGACGCCTCGGGGAAGTCCGTTGAAACCGGTCGACACGACCTGCTTGTTGGCGGAGACGATGACGGCGCCGACACCACGCGACGGATCCTTGCTCCAGGTCGCGATCTGCTCGCTCAAGGCGAGGAATCGTCGGTGCCACTTCTCATCGAGGGGGATGGTCATCGCTTGAAACGCTCCGTGGGAATTCGCACCAAGGTATCTGAACCGGGAGATGACCACTTCAGGATCAGGTCGTCCTGGCCGGTCCCCTCGAAGTAGTCGATCCGGATCGGATGGAGTCCGGCCTCCAGTGCGATCGTCCCCGACTTTTCGAGTGCGGAATGGAGGCCGTCGTTGTCGACGACCATCGAATCGTGGATCCGGAGCGTGCTGCCGTCGTCCGAGTCGAGGGCGAACGTCCAGACGCCGGTGGTCGGGACATCGATGAACCCGATGAACGTGACGGCGAAATTCTCGTCGCGTGGTTGCATGGAGAGGTCGACCGTCGCGACCACGCCTTCCCCCTCGACCGCCGCATCGGCGAAGTCGGACACCCGCTCGAACTCGCCGAGGAAGCTCCGCCACGCGAGGCCGTCGCGTATCACGAACGGTTGCACGGCGGCGGTCGGGGTGACGCGTTCGAATCGGCGTTCGACGATCCGGCCCACCGGCACGCCGTTGAAGAAACAAGCGGTTCGGAGCGTGGTGGTCCGATCGATCTCGATGGCGTCGGCATCGATGCCGGATTCGAAGGTCGGATCAGAGCCATCGATCGTCGATCGGACTTCGACGGTCGGATCCGGTGACTCGATGGCGACGGTGAAGGGATCGATGAAGATGCCCGATTCGGTCGCGATGCGCGGGCCGTCCACCACCAGCGCAGGCGCGGCGAGGTCGAGCACCACGACGGTGTCGATCGGATCGATCATCGCGTGGGCGGGAAGTTCGATGCGAAGGTCGGCGCCCGCTCGTTCGACGGTCAGCCGGCCGGCCGCGGGTGCGGCCAGAAGGTAGGCGGCGTCGTGCAGCGGTCGGCTCAGGAGACCCGGGAGTCGGAGCACGCCGTCTTCGGGCCGATCGAACACGTGGAGATACAGGCGCTCTCCACCACCGGGCAGCGATCTTCG
>JAACEA010000522.1 GCA_009936695.1 Planctomycetia bacterium | reverse complement strand
GGACGCCGGAGGCGGACCGCACACCGACGAACAAGGCCCCGGAAGCATTGCTTCCGGGGCCTTCAAGTCGGGGTGACAGGATTTGAACCTGCGGCCTCTGCCTCCCGAAGACAGCGCTCTACCAAGCTGAGCTACACCCCGAGGGGATCTTTTTCACCGGGAAACGGCATTCGGGACCGTTTCTCGGAATGGCGGGTGAAGGATTCGAACCTTCGAAGGCGAACGCCAGCAGATTTACAGTCTGCCCCCTTTGGCCACTTGGGTAACCCGCCCGTGTGAGGGGAGCCGGGCAGTCTATCGGCCACTGCGATTCACGGCAAGAGATCGCCCTCCGTGGCCGAGTGCCAGGGCCTGTTTTTGATCAATCCGCCGCCAAAGTCGCGACTGGTGCCCCCCGCGTCTCGAAAAACCCGCGTTCTCGGAACGAATGCATCGGAATACCATCTCAAATCGAACAGTCCTCCGTGGACCCCTCGCCTTCCTGGCGTAGGATTGACTGTTCGAAGGTCCGAATAGATCGACCGCCTCGGCCCCCCCCTCTGCTGGAGAAGAACCTTGAAGATCGGAATCTCTCTTACCGCCGTCCTTTTTGCGGGATCCGCCGCACTCCTCGGACAGATGTCCGCTGACGCGATGCCGGGTGGCAAGGGCGGCTCCGCCGGGGGCGGAATCGGTGCCGACGTCGCCGTCTGCACCATCCCCGACATCTACCGCTGGGGGAACAGCAATGGCATCACCGGCTACTCCGCCGGTACGACCAGCGTGAACCTCGGTGACGTGAACCTCCTCTGGGACGCCGATTCCGACGACCACCCCCGGATCCCGCAGAACGCGTTCCGATACGCCTCCGGTCGCCTCGTCCAGATTGGACAGTCCTGGTGCAAGGACGGCTTTTGTGCGCTCCAGTTGAACGGTTGCGGACCGTGTCAGCCCGCCGGCGCCGGCTGCCCCGAGATCCTCGGGCCGGGCTGCGCCGATCCCTACTCCAGCTCCCTCAACGGCTCTCAGGGCGGCCTCGCCCCTCGGTACCAGTGCGACCCCGTGAGCGGCCACTTCACGTATCCGCCTCAGAACCTTCCCGCCGCCGCCGCGACCATCGGGCGACGCATGCAGGTCCGGATCTACGACCTCAACTCGGTCGTCTGGGGCGACGACGCGACGTACTACGTCGACGCGATGTACCTGCACAATCAAGACACCGCTTCCGGCAACCAGATGAACAACGCGTCCTATCGCGAGTTCAGCGTCGGCAACATCACCTCGAGCGGTTACCCCCTGAACACCTTCGGCCCCACCAGCATCGGCAAGCCCGGCATCTACGCCTGGGAGGAGAACAGCGACACCGTCACCATCGAGCCGGTCGACTTCCCGAACGACGGCCGGGTCCATGTCGCGAGCGACGTCATCGATCAGGGCGACGGTACCTTCCGATACGAGTACGCGATCTACAACTACAACTCCGACGATGCGGTCAACGGCTTCTCCGTGCCCATCCCGGCAGGCGTCAGCGTCTCCGACGTCGGTTTCCACGACACCAACAGCCACTCGGGCGACCCGAACGCGACGAACAGCTGGATCACCAGCACCAACGGTGGCGCCGTGTCCTGGTACACGTCCGAGTTCGTCCAGGACCCCCTCGCCAACAGCATCCGCTGGGGCACCCAGTACAACATGTGGTTCGTCGCGGACACCGCCCCGGAATCCGGCGTCGGTGAGATCGAGATCTACAAGACCGACGACGTCGCCACCACGAACGTCTTCGTTCCCACCGCCGGCGGCGGAGACAACCCGTACGACCTCAACGGCGACGGCGTCGTCAATGGCGCCGACATCGGCCTGTTCCTCGCGCTCTGGGGCGACCTCGGAGGCCCCGGCGACTTCAACGGCGACGGCATCGTCAACGGTGCGGACTTCGGAGCGCTCCTCGCCGCGTTCGGTTGAACGCGAAGAACTCCTGACCGAAACCACCGAGCGGTCGGCTTCCCCGGAAGCCGACCGCTCGTTTCATTCGTCTCCGGCCCGACGCGGCGCCGTCGAGGCTCCCGGCGTCACGACCCCGCGTCGCCGGCGAGCCGATGCACGGTGAAGTGGACGAACGACGCCTGCTCGCCGATGCCCTCGAAGTCGAGTCGCCAGTCGAGATGCATCTGCATCGCGGGCGTCATCCCGGGAATCCGCAGCCGCAGCGTCCGGCCATCGGCGCTTCGAGTGACCGACTCGACATCGAACGTCGTGATGCCGGGCTCGCCGGTCCGGACGTCGAGCTGCGGCGAGCCGTAGTCACTCGACCAACGGTAGTTCCACCCTTCGAGATCGAAGGCTTCGGCGAGCGCGGAGGCCTTCGTCGTTACGCGCCGACTGAAGTCGATCTCCAGTCCGTCCTCGACCGCGCGAACCCGCGTGGGGATCGCCAGCGGGGCCTCGCTTCGGCGGATCCGGTAGAAGCCGCCGGGATCGGTCTGATCCGAGGACCAGCCGAAGAGTCCCGCGACGTAGAGCGAGCCGTCCGTGGGATGGAATCGCCCCCGCATGAGCCCGGTCGGCAACGTGATCGGAAGCGGAACGAAGGCGCCCTGATGCTCCCCGTCGACCTCGTCCTCGAGGATGAGATAGACCTCGCCGGTGCCGTAGGAGACGCCGAGCAGCCGTCCCGCGAGCTCACCCCAGACCCCGTCCGGAACCCGCAGCTGGGCCGCGGGCGAGCGGTCGACCGTCGGATGGATCCAGAGCAGCGGTGGTTCGTACGAATCGAGCGGTTCGAGCCCGAGCCGCGATCCGCTCCAGTTGTTGCCGTGGAACGAGCCGGGCTCGATCCGATTGATCCGGTTCGCAGGCATCCAGTGCCCCTCCTGGTCGGAACCCCAGGCGATGCCGTCGGCATCGACGGCCACGCCGTTGGGGGCGCGGAACCCGCTCGCGACGATCTCGGAATCACTGCCGTCCGCCTCGATCCGGATCAAAGTCCCGTGTCGCGGATGGATCGGCAGCTTGGCGTGGCGGGCCGCCTTGATGTAATACAGCGAGCCGTCCGGACCGACCTGCAGCCCGCTCGCCGGTTCGTGGAAGTGCGGACTGTTCATCGCGTCGACGTTGAAGGCTTCGTAGCGATCGGTCTCGTGATCGCCGTCGAGGTCGACGAGCCGGGTGATCTGGTCCCGGCCGACGACGAGGATCTCGTCGCCGCGGGTCGCGAGCCCGAGCGGCTGGCTCAAGCCACTCGCGATGCGACGCCAGTCGAGACGAGCCAGATCCGCATCGAGTCCGTCGACCCGCCAGACGTCGCCGTTCCAGGTGCTGATCGCGGCCGCGTCGCCGTCCTCGAGGAAGTCGAAGTCACCGAAACGCATCCATGAATCCCACGGGTTCTCCTCGGGCCAGGAGATCCGGTCGATCTCGAACGGCGATGCGAGGTTTCCGGTCACGCCCTCGAGTTCCGCGATGAAGTTCGCGAGGCGGGAACGCGGCCCGTTCCAGCTCCTGACCACCCCTTCGATTCCGTCGGAGGACTCGACCGGCTTGACGACCACCACCACCATGTCGTCGGCGATCTCGTAGGTCGCGGGCACCTCGAACTCGAGTGCCCGGGCGAAGACGAAGGGCTCACCGCTCTCGGCCGCCACGGCGCGGATCGCGGCGCGATCAAGCACGCCGCGATGAACCCGAAGCCCATCGAGATAGCCGCTGAATCTGGACTCGGCGGGAAAATCGTCGTTGGTGAAACCGACCGAGAGCACGTGGTCCGGTGTCGGCCCCTCCGGTGCGAGGACGCCTTCCACATCGACGACGCCGTCGACCCAGAGAGCCACCTCCTCCGTCTCGGGATCCGACGTCACCGCCACGTGGTGCCACTTGCCGTCGGCCACCACCCTCTCGCCTTCGATCGCGCCGACCCATCCGATGTCCCAGGCGAGACGTCCGTCACGCACGAAGAACGTCGCGCCGTCCGGCGCCCAGTCGCCGTCGAGCGACGTCCGGGCCGCAATGGTGCCGTCCTTCGTGGTGTGGATCCAGGCCGAGATCGTGATCGGCGTCGTCGCCGGATCGATGGCTCCCGCCCTGGTCCAGACGGCCCGCGCCGTGCCGTCGAAGTCGAGTGACCGGCCGCGGACCCCGCGCCTCCAGGTCACGCCCTCGAGACGAAGATCACCAGCGTCCCGCACCACGTTCCGCATCACGGGCGCCGGTTCCTCGTCGAAGTCCCAACCCGCGACCGGCGGCGGTGGGTTCTCGGGACGATCCTCGAACACGACGATCGCCTCGTCGATCGGGGCGCGTTTCGTGTCGAGCTCGGCCCCATCCGGGCCGAACAGTCTCGGTGCCGAACCCTCGTCCCCCGCGAGGGAGACCGTCGCCCCGCCCGGCCCGAGCCTGACCCGCTCCACCGAGTCGTCGGGCTCGCCGAATCGCACGTCAAGCTCGCCTTCGAGGGCGAGCGTCTCGGTCCATCGGGTCGGACTTCCGGCGT
>JAACEA010000521.1 GCA_009936695.1 Planctomycetia bacterium | reverse complement strand
GGATGACGCCTTCCTCGATCCCGTCCGCCTCCTCCTCCTGCATGGTGAGGATGGGATTCATCGGATCGTCCGGCGAGAGGCCGGCGTCACCGATGCCACGGCCCCGGAGGGGCTCGGCGTCGATTGGTTCGTGGGGGTGGTCGTCGCGTTCGGTCAAGGACCTTCGCCGACGTTCTCGTAGGTCCGATCGGGATCGGCCTTCGTCTTCGCGGCCCCGTCCTTCGAGCCGGCGTCCTCCGCGGCGCCCTCCTCGTAGGTGGCGTCGCTGGATTCATCGAGGCCACGGGGCACGCCCGGCTTCTCGAAGTCCACCGGTGCCCAGAAGGCGAGTTTCTCGAAGAACGAGATCGGACGCTCGAAGGTGGGGTAGAGGAACGTCTCGACGTCGGCGAAGGCGGCATCGGTCGAGTCGTACCAGGACAGCCATGCAGGGGCGTCAACGCCGAAGTCCCGGCCCGTGAGGACGCGAAGGCTGTCGGCCGCGGCGAGGTTGAGCGCGAGGCTCCGATCCTCGAGCGCGAGGGCGAGGGCCTGGAACGCCGCGTCGGTCGGATACTGGCCGAGGGCGATCGCGAGTTCGATCCGGATCGCTTCGTCCTCGTTCTCGTCGATGAGTCGTCGCCAGATTCGATCCTCGACGGCGGGCTCGTGGAGCCGCTGCAGGGCGATGGCCGCCTCGAGCCGGACCTGGCGGTAGTCGTTCTCGAGTTGATCCGCGATCTGGATCGCGTCCTCGGGTTCGCCCCAGCGTCCCAGGGCGCGGATGCCCGAGGATCGGACGAGCGGATCGGGGCTCTCCGTCGCGAGCACGCGGTACAGGTCGACGTAGGTGCGGTCGCCGCCGAAGGTCGCGTTGGAGAGGAGGATCACGCCCTTTCGCTGCAGGCCCGGATCGTTGAAGTCCGACGCCCACACCGCCGCCTGGAACGGGCTCGGCGGCGAGAACTTCTCGGTGAAGTCGTTCACGTCCTCGTTGAACGCATCGCAGCCGAGGACGCCGGTCGCGAGCAGGAGGACGGCCGACGCCAGCCGGGTCCGGGCGGCGAAGGGGGGTCGGGATTGATCGCGAGGGCGTGACGGCACGCCGCGGAGTATACGTCCGTTCCGTGGTCTTCCGGGCGGTTCAGGAACGATCCGGGGCGAGTCCGGCGCGATTCCGGAGCCCCGCGAGAAGCTCCGTCGCCTCTTCCGCCATCCGGGTGTTCGGATACTCGTCCACGAGGCGTTCGCCGAGCTCGACCGCGGTCTTCCAGTCGCGTGCGTTGATCGCGTCGCTGAAGCGGACCCCGCATCGCTCCCGATGGGCGGCCACGATCGGCTGGGCGACGTCGAGTACCCGGGTGCTTTCGCGCCCGACGAGGTGCCGGTCGAGGTCCCGAAGGAGCGTCATCGCCTCGTCGATCCGGCCGGTCGCGTGCGCTTCACGCATCCGCGTCTCGACGTCGGCCGCGTGGCGGAGTCGCGCCGCCAGGATCTGTTCCGGCAGGCTCGCGATCGCGGGGGTGTCGGGGAAGAGTCGTTCGAGTCGATGCTGGACCCCGGCGGCGGCATCCCAGTCGCCGGCGGCCAGCAGTCGAGCGATGTGACGTGTTCCGTCCGCGATCCGTCGTTCGACCTCCTCGCGGCGGCTGGCGTCGATGCGGGCGCGAAGCCCCTCGGCCTCCTCCCGTCGCCCGAACTGGGTTCCAAGTTCGTCGACCATCCGCATCGCCGCGTCGAAATCACCGGACGCGATGTCCTGCTCCAGGAGCATTCGCAGCAGTTCGAGTTCTCGATCCCGGTAGACCAGTCGTTTGGCCTGATCGGAGAGCATCGAATGTTCCTCGATGCGTCCGAGGATCGCGGCGGTGGAATCGCCGTCGGCGGCGCCGCGTCGTCCGAGGAGCGTGGCCAGTCCGATCGCGAGCAGGGAGGCGATGCCGCCGGCGACCGCACCGGCGAGCATCGGCGCGGACCACGCGGCCTCCGGACGCAGGAAGGCGATGGTTCCCAGCAGCACCGCGAGGAACACGGCGGCGGCGAACCAGGGCAGACCCGTCCGAACCGTCCCGTCGTGGGTCGCCTTCACGAGCCCGGCACCGCACTGCCGTCACCCCGGGTCCGGGGGACGAGGCAGATGAACTCGACCGGCTCGGAACCGGTGTTGCGGAACTGATGCACCTGATCGGCTTCGACGTACATGACGTCGCCCGGATGGAACCGGACGGTCTCGTCTCCGTGATCGGCCTCGCCGTCGCCGGCGAGGACGATCACCTGGTGTTCGTAGTCGTGGGCGTGCTTCGGCGTGTGTCCGCCGGGTTGAACGACGAAGTGCCGCATCGAGAAGTTCGGCATGTCGTCCGCGGCGCCCAGCAGCACGCGCATGGCGACATCCTTCACGCCATCGAGTTCCACCGCGGTGGTCTCGGAGGAATCGAGTCGAGTGCGAATCATGCGGTGGGCTCCGGTTCGGAGGAAGATGGGGAATCGGGCGACGACTTCCCGTACTGTAGTGGGCATGACCGACCAGACCTCGACGGATCCCGTGCTCGCGATCATCCCGCTGGGCGACTACCAGACCAACGGCTTCGTGGTGGCCGACGATGCCGACCCCGCTCGATGCTGGATCGTCGACTGCGGCCAGCGCCCGACGCCGCTGCTCGAGGCGGTCGAGGCCACCGGGCGGACCCCCGCGGGCATCGTGCTCACGCACTGTCATCACGATCGCATCGCCGGGATCGACGAGGCCCTGACCCGGTTCGGCTCGATGCCGATCCGCTGCCATGCCGCGGAGGCGGACTGGAATGGAGAGCCGATGCTCAATCTCTCCGCCTTCCTGGGTGCTCCGGCCACCGCGACGCCGCCCGACGGTGTCTTCGACGAGGGGGATCCATGCCCGCTCGGGCCGGCGTGGCGGATCATGCATCTCCCCGGACACAGCCCGGGCTCCTGCGGATTCCTGCACGAACCGACCGGTGTCCTGATCGCGGGGGACACCCTCTTCGCAGGGTCGATCGGCCGCATCGATTTTCCGACCTCGGATCCCGAGGCGATGCGTGGATCGTTGCGTCGAATCCTGGCGCTCGAGGACGCGACACGGGTGCTTCCCGGTCATGGCGGCGAGACCACAGTGGGGCGGGAGCGGGCGGGGAATCCGTTCGTCGAGGGTGGTGAGCCTCGCTTCTGATCCCGCCGACAAGCCGCTTCTGAGGTTCTCAGGGGGTCTGTTCGACGTTCGGAACCGGATTTCACTCGAACTTGCCGGCTCCATCGTTGGTTTTTTCCATCGAGCGGCTAGTTTGGAGTTGTCCGCTCCCCTCCCATCGCCCTTCGCACCGGAGTTCCATCCATGAAGCCAGCCCTCCTCGCCGCCGTGTCTGCGCCCTTGCTGCTCTGCGGATCGGCCGCCCTCGGCCAGAGCACCGCGGACTTCGAGGTGATCGAAGGCTCGACCGCGGCCCTCACGCTCACGCTCACCATCGACACCTCGATCGGCACGAGCTCGGACGTGGACTCGACCACCCAGCAGGTCACCGGTTTCGCCCGCGCGAACTTCGATTCCGCGGTTCCTCCGTTTCTCGCGATGGAACTTCCGGAACTGGAGTTCAACCTCGGGACCGGAGGCGTGAGCTACGAGCTGTTCTGCCTCCCGATCTTCGGCTGCCAGGCGCTGGACATCACGGTCTCCGACTTCATCATCCGACTCGACGAGGGCGGGGCCTCCGCCCCGCTCAAGGGCAACACCGCGTTCTTTCCGGATGCGCCGTTCGTCTCGAGCTTCAACTACAGCGTGACCGGCGACCTCGTGAACATCGAAGGCTCGAACGTGGTTCCGGACTTCTACAGCTTCGGCACCGACGTCCTTCCCTTGAAGGGGAAGGATCTGCTCATGGACAATCTCCTGCTGCAGACGTTCTCCTTCGAACTGGATCCGGCGGAACTTCCGGTCGGCGTGAACAGCGTCACGATCGAGGCCCAGGTCGATCTCTCGGGAACGACGCTGTTCGGGACGCTCGAGCCCTCGTGCCTGCCCGGTGATTTCAACTGCGACGGTTGCGTCGACGGCGGCGATCTGGGCTTCCTCCTCGCGGCCTGGGGCACCCCGGGTGGCGACCTCTCCGGCGACGGGTCGACCGATGGTGCCGACCTAGGCATCTTCCTGTCGCTGTGGGGTTGCTGAACCTTCGCCCGCGACGCGATTCTCGATCCGTCACGCCGCTTCGTCGCCTGCGACGGGGCGGCGTTTCATTCGATCCATCCCACTCGCGGCCGGCAGATCGGCGGCCGGGAACGCGGGGGTGCTAGCATCCCCTCCGATGTCGACGAATCAACCCATCGTGCTCCGCCTCGGTCACAGCCCCGATCCCGACGACGCCTTCATGTGGTGGCCGCTCTTCGGAATCGACGGGGAGCCGCCCGCGATCGCTTCGTCCCGATTTCGCTTCGAACAGGTCGAGATCGACATCGAAGCGGCGAATCGTCGGGCCGAGGCCGGTGACGACCTGCTGGAGATCACCGCCCTGAGCTGCGGACAGTTCCCCCGGGTCGCGGATCGATATGCGATCACCGCCTGCGGCTCCTCGATGGGTGAGGGCTACGGCCCGAAGCTGGTCGCCGCGACCGACCTGTCCTGGGACGAATTCGCGGCGAGCCGACCGCGGATCGCGACACCCGGGCGTCGGACCACCGCGGCCCTGACCCTCGGCCTGCGGATGGCGGGCGTGGAACATGAACAGGTCGAGACCCCGTTCGAAGAGGTCGGAGACCGCGTGCTTGCCGGCGAGGTGGATGCGGGGGTGGTCATCCACGAAGGCCAGCTCACCTTCGCCGACGACGGTCTCCACCTGCTCGAGGATCTCGGGGCCTGGTGGGGGCGACGCACCGACGGACCGCTTCCACTCGGCCTCAACGTGGTCCGGCGCGACCTCGAGACGACGCACGGTGCGGGCACGTTGGAGGAGATCGCGGGCCTGCTCGAACGCAGCATCGCCCACGCCCTCGAGCATCGGACCCGATCGGTCGAATACGCGATGGGATTCGGTCGTGGCATCGATCACGAGACCGCGGACCGCTTCATCGAGCTCTACGTCAACCGGCTCACGGTCGACGCCGGGGCCCGGGGCCTCGAAGCGGTTCGTCGCCTCTTCGCCGAGGCGACCGCCGCCGGACTCGTTCCCGCCGTC
>JAACEA010000001.1 GCA_009936695.1 Planctomycetia bacterium | reverse complement strand
TGTCGGCGTTGGGGTGCGCCTCGCACGCGGTGACGGTGGCGACGCGGAGATCGATCTTCGAGAAGTGATCGAAGTCGATGTTGGGGAGGGGTTCGTTGCTGCTCACGGTTCGATCCGAAGGGAGTGGTGGAATCCGGCTCGGCGGATGCCGTGGTCGGTTCAGGCCGCGGGGGCCTCGTCCGCGAATTCGTCCTCGTCGTCCTCGTCCTCGCGAGAACGTTCGAAGGCATGTCGGGCCTTCAACGCCTCGAAGCCGAAGATCGAAGCGGGATCGAAGGTCGCGAGGTCCTGGGTGATCGCGGCCTGAAGCGGGCCCTGGTTCGCCGCGAGCCCCGTCCACTGCTCTTCGGTGAGCGGCATCAGCTTGTCGATGGAGACCACGAGGACCGCGAGGCGTTGGGGCAGGGCGACGGTGAAGACGCGCTGGTCGATCGGTTGCTCGGCGACGGGCTGCGTCGGGTCGAGGGCCATCGCTCGATCCACGATCGCCGCGATCGCCTCGGCATCGGTGCCGAGCCCGGGGATCGAGGACGACAGTTCGATGCCGTACTGAAGCAGGATCTGGAGGTTCGCCTCGCGGATGTCGGCCGCGAACTCGACCGGAACGTCGTAGCCGTCCGCGACGGCCCGGAGACCCTCGGTTCGTGCGACCTGTTCGATCTCCGGCAGCCGCGATGCCAGCGTCTCGTAACGAATCATGGCTTCGACGTCGGCCCGGACCGCGGCTCGGACCTCGTCCAGATCGGCGGGGGGGCGGGACGGATCGGTGTCGATGACGCGGGCGAGGTAGAGGTCGCCGTCGGGGGCGAAGGTCGGTGGGAACGCGACGCCCGACTGGACGGCGATCGAGTCGCTGCCACCGAAGTCGCGAAGTGCCGGAACGATCGCCGACACGGGGGTTCGATTGCGACCGTAGAGATCGGTGTCGCTCTTGGCGAGCGAGCCGTACCGTTCCTCGTCGGAGAGGTTTTCGACCGTGAGCCACTCCTGGCCGCTGGAGCGATAGGCGGGAAGGGGGAGATCGAACTCCGTCGAGATTTCGTCGGCGAGACTCGTGAAACTCCGCCGTCGCGTCGCCCAGTCCGCCGGCAGGTCGTAGTGCAGGCCGATCCGGCCCAGGCCACGGCGGGGGAACTGGGTCTGGTCCGACGCGAACTTGGCGATGGCCTTCATCCGGGCATCGGTGAGGTCGTCGAGGACCACTTCCCGGATCCGCGCCTCTTCGGTGTTGAACTGGCTGGTCGTCGCCGCGGTCCCGAAGCGGGTCGGATCCTTCATGAACGCCTTTCGGAGTTCGACGGGTCCGAGTTCCGGGCTGTTCTCGAGTGATGCTCGAACGGCCGCCTTGGGGATCACGAGCCACTCGATCTTGAAGCGGTCGGGGATGCGGTATCCGAACGTGGCATCATCCGCGGCGGGCAGCACGTCGGCGTGGGCCGTCATCTGCTCGGTGAGCCGCTGCTCGTCGATCTCGGGCTGATCGATCGTCTCGTCGGTCCGGGCGTCGATCACCACGACGTCGGCCGCGATCCCCAGGGACTTCCGGGCCGCGGCGCTTCGAAGTCGCGTGTCGCTGAATCGTCCCGCGGTCCCCACCAGTGCGAGGAGCTGGGTGACGCCGCGAACCTCCGCGAGCGTCTCGATCGTCTGTTGCGGGCTCAGGCCGGCCTGTGAACCGAGGGTCGCGATGATCATCTCGGGCGTGACGCCTTCGGTGTCGGTTCGTCCGGCCGCGAGCTGCTGGGCGACCTCGTAGCCGGAGGAGGTTCCACCGACGAGTCCGGCCGCGCGTGCCTCCCGGACCAGGAGGTACCAGTGGGCGGGATTCGTGCCGACCCCGAGCTGACCGAGGGGACTGCTCGCGCCGAGGAGATCGATCAGTCTCGTCTGCCGTCGAAGCATGTCGGCTTCGCCGGCGGTGACCGACTCATCCTTCGAACCGACCGTCGCCCAGGTGGCGCCCGTCTGGGCGCTGTACTCGGAGAGGCCCTGGATCGCCTGAGGCACCAGGAAGGTGATCATCAGGAGCGTGCCGCCCACGGCGAGGATCCACTTGTCGTACTTGCGAAGGAACTGGAACATGAGGTCTTCCGGGGTTCGGCGTGGGGCGGTTCAGGTGGCCGGTCGAGGCTGCTCGGGAGCGGGTCGCGGCACCATGCGGGGGAGGAACGGAACGCGGGTGGAAGCGGCTGCGAAAGGACCGTCGCGTCGGTCCGTCGATGCCGGGGAGGCCTCGAAGGGAGCCGGACGCGACGGTCCGTGGTGGAACGCAGCCCGTCGAGTCGAGGCCGAGGCCCCGATGGGATCAGCGATAGAACTCGACGATCAGGTTGGTGTTGACGTCGAACGGGATCTGGTCCGAGGTCGGCGATGCGACGATCTTCACGTTGAGTTCCGCGGGATTCATGGCGATCCATCCGGGGACCATGTGTCCGGCGAGGGACTCCATGCTTTCGCGGGCCAGAGTGTGGATCTTGTCGCGGAGGGTGATCTCGTCGCCGACCTTCACCGCGAAGCTCGGACGATCGACCTTCTTGCCGTTCACCAGCACGTGTCCGTGGGTGACCATCTGACGGGCGGCCCAGATCGTGCGGGTGAGACCGGCACGTCGGATCACGTTGTCGAGACGGCACTCGAGCAGCTGAAGGAGAAGTTCGCCGGTGTTGCCCGGGCGACGAGTCGCTTCATCGACGTAGCGACGGAACTGTCGTTCCATCACGTTGTAGTGATAGCGGAGCTTCTGCTTCTCATCCTTCCGGATGCCGTAGTCCTTGGGTCGACGCCCACGAAACCCGTGCTGCCCCGGCGGGTTGAGCTGCCGCTTCGAGGTGTGCTTCGGGATGTCCGCGATCGGAACACCGACGCGGCGGGAGAGCTTGACCTTCGGTCCGAGGTAACGGGCCATTCGAACATCCGACTGTTGGGGCCCCGGACGGCGAATCTGACGCCGTACGGGTCGAAAGTGAACCGGCACCCCCGGATTTCCGGGTACGTGTCGGGGACGACGCCGGGGCGGAAACCGCTCCGGCGAGTCGCGTAGTAGAACATTCCCACCGCCGAGCGTCAAGACGAAGGGATGCGTTTCGGGCCTCGAACACACCATTCCCGGGGGGGCGGGCCCCATCTCGGGTGGGTCTCTTCCGCGGGAGCCGAGGTGACTCCCGGTCCGCCATGACACCCCGCAGCCGGTCTGGAGCCCCAAAATCAGCGAAAGGCCCCGCTCCTCCGGCTGGGCCTTCCGCAATCTCTACTCTCGGTCGAGAGGTTCTCGATTCGGGGGCACGGAATCAAGCACAAATTCGAGAACTTCTCGGTTTCCGGGTCTCTCGGATCCGGCGGTCTTCGTCACCGAAAATCGTGACGTAGATCTCGGCGATCTCCGCTCGATCGGCTGGAGGCAGCGGGCTCCCGAGACCGACCATCGCGGCAAGGTCCCGCGTGATCGCCGAGCGGAGGTCCGATCGGTGGGTGGCGCCGGTCGAGGTGGCGTGTTTCTGCGTGCCCACGATCGCCGAGGTGCGTCCGGATGGGCGAAGGGGTCGTCTGCCGGGGGCCATGTCTGGATTCCGGGAGGATGCGAAGGACCTCGACGTGGTCCCGTGATCGGATCCTCGGTCGGATCCTCGTCGGCCTCCAGCACGTTCCCCCGGATCCCAGCGGTTCGTGGTCAGTACGCCCGGCGTTCGTCGTTCTTCCGCCAGTTGAGATAGGCGGTGTTGAGCACTCGATATCCGCCCGGGGTCGGATAGTCACCGGTGAAGTACCAGTCGCCGGTGTGACCGGGCATCGCCTCGCGCAGACCGGGCAGGTCCTGGTAGACCATCTCGATCTGCCCGGACCACCCGAGGCGGTCGCTGCGGATGAGATCGGCGATCCGAGCCGACAGGGTTTCGAGCGAGAATCGATCGTAGATGGCGGCGACGTGGTTCTTCATCCGGTCGGGGGCGAGGTCGACTTGTTCGAGGCATCTGGCCTCGACCTCGTCGAGCAGGTCCGCCTCGCCGGCGTCGTGAAGCAGGGAGACCGCCGCTTCGAACGCGATGAACCGGCCCAGCTGGCTCATGTCGATCCCGTAGCAGTCCGGGTACATGATCGGGGGCGCGCTGGAGACCACCACGATCCGCCGGGGTGAGAGGCGGGACAGCATGGTGATGATCGACTCGCGGAGCGTGGTGCCGCGAACGATGCTGTCGTCCACGACCACGAGCGTGTCGCCTTCGGCGATGGTCCCGCGGGTGACGTCGTAGACGTGGGAGACCAGGTCGCGTCGCGCGGCATCGTGGGTGATGAAGGTTCGCAGCCGCTGGTCCTTGTGGGCGACCTTCTCGGAGCGGGCCCGGGTGCGGATGAGTCGATCGACGTCCTCCCGGGTGACGGTCCCGGCTTCGATCCGCTTCCAGAGTTCCTCCCCGTTCCGCCGACGAAGCACCGCGTTGATCTCTTCCCGCAGGCCCGCGAACGCGGTCTCGGCGGTGTTGGGGATGAAGCCGAACACCGTGTCGTCGATGTTCCAGTCGATCGCTTCCAGGACCCGCTCCGCCAGATTGGCGCCGAGTCGCTTCCGCTCCCGGTAGATGTCGCGGTCGTTGCCTCGACTGAAGTAGATCCGTTCGAACGTGCACTTGCGCACCGGCAGTGGATCGATGAACGGTTCGATCCGGATCGCCCCGTTCCGCTTCACTTCGAGGGCGTGGGCGGGCGGGAGTTCCTCGATCGCATCGGGGTCGACGTTGAACGCGGTGACGAGGGCGGCCCGCTCGCTGGCGACCGAGACCACGGCGTCGTCCCGGTAGATGAAGGCGGGACGGATCCCTGCGGGGTCGCGGCAGACGAGGAGGTCGCCGTTGCCGACGATCGAGGCGAAGACGTAGCCGCCGTCGAATCGGTCGGACGCGTTTCGGAGCACCCGGACGAGATCGAGTTCGGCCGACACGGTCTCGGCGAGCTCACGACCCTCGAGGGCTCGGAAGGACCCGGGGCCCATGGTCGCGGCGAGATGATCGTGCTCGCGGTCCAGGTAGTAGCCGATCTTCTCCAGCACGACCTGCGTGTCGGAGTCGCCGACGGGATCGAGGCCGTACTCCATCAGTTCCTCGAAGAGAAGCTTCGAGTTGGTCAGGTTGAAGTTGCCGGCGACCGCGAGATTCCGGCTGGCCACGATGTTCTTGCGGAGATAGGGATGGCACGCGGTGATGGTCCGTCCGCCGTGGGTGCCGTACCGGAGGTGCCCGAGCATCAGCTCCCCGAGGTGCGGCATGCGTCGCTTGAGATCAAGCCCCGAAAGGGCGTCGGTCCTCTCCATCGAGAGGTTTCGAAGCGGTTTCATCACCGTGTCGAAGAGTCGTTCGATGGGGTTCCGCTTGGCACTGCGGAGCCGTGAGAGAAACTGCTCGCCCGCCGGCATGTCGAATCGGACGGCACCGATCCCGGCCCCGTCCTGGCCGCGATTGTGCTGCTTTTCCATGAGCAGGAAGAGTCTGCGGAGGCCCCAGAGCGAGTCCCCGTGCTCTTCCCGATACCAGTCCAACGGCTTCAGGAGCCGAACGACGGCGAGTCCGCATTCGTGGGAGATCCGGTCGCTCATGGGGGTGGCACGGTAACGCTTCGACGCCGCGCCTGCGCCGCGACTCCCGCATCCCCCGGGGCGGGCGCCGATCTATGCTGTGATTGTGGAAGACGCGCCGACACCAACTTCGAAACTGCCGACCGGCCTGGTCACCTGGGCGACCTTGCTCGGACACTGGACCGATCTCGTCAAGGCGGGGGAGGGACTGAAGCGGTCCGACGACGAAGACGACCGGGCGTGGCGGGCGTCCCTCCCGGAAGTGATCCGGCTGCAGGCCATCACCTTCGCGCTCGCGGAGCTCGATCGAGTCGAGATTCCGGATCGCGGACTTGCGCGGGATCGGGCGACGATCGGGGTCGAGGAGGCGTCGGCGCAGCTGGATGCCCTCTGGTCGGGCGTCTCGATGCCCGAGGCGTTGCTCGAGATCGCTTCGGACGCCGCGCGGGCGGTCGAGGCCGCCGTCTACGCGGGGCTCCAGTGGATTCGCTGGGGTGGGGCGGGCCGTCTCGAGATGCCCGACATCGATCTGGAGGCGGTCGGCACCGCTGGAACGCTCGCGTGCGCCCAACCCGGCACCATTCTGCTCCCCGGCGAGCCCGTCGCGTGGTGGACGGAGCGGGAGCCGCCGCAGGAACTCGTCGGCGAAGGGTTCGATGTCCGGCCGGGGCCCCCGGTCCAGATCTACCGCCGGCTCGATGACGCGGGCCGTGCGATCGGGGATCTCGTCGCGCCGCTCACGGATCTTCCGGTGGGCCTGCCGATCCTCGTGCCGATCTCCCTCGACGGCGTCCCGATCGGACGGTTCACCGTCGAGCGGGACCGGTGGCTCGCCTCGAATCGTCGTGCGTTCGAGACGGTCGAAGGGGACTACCCGGTCCGATACGAATCCGGGGCGTCGCCGGACTCCGAGGACTGATCAGAAACCACCTTCATCCCCGACTGCGGCTTCGACGGGCCGCCGGTCGAACAGGTCGAACGGGCCGATGGGACGGTCCTGTTCGGCGACGTGCATGCGACGGGCGAGCGTCGCGTCGTGTGCGCCCCAGAGATCGCGCACGAGATCGGGGTCGTTGCACTCGCGGGAGAGGTGGAGCAGGACGACCCGGTCCGGTGTGGTGCGGGTCGCCAGCGACCGCACGAGATCGAGGGCCTGCACGTTCGACAGATGGCCATGACCGCCGGTGATCCGGGCCTTCAGGAACGGGGGTCTCGGCGAGGCGGCCTGGAGCGCGGCGTCGTAGTTGGATTCCACCCCGAGGATCTCGCAGTCCGAGAGCAGTGAACGCAGTTCTTCGGTGGGCCGGCCGACATCCGTCGCCCAACCGATGCGGAGATCTCCCCGCGTCGTACGGACCCGGAGTCGGATGGCGGTCGAACCGTGGTCGTCGTGCGGGGCGAGGGCGGTGGTCGCGGTGATCACGCCCGGCAGGATCGTGATCTCCCGTCCACCATCGGCGAGCGGCCGGAGAAGCCGCGGGGGAGCCGCCATCGCGGCGAGCGCCGCATGGTGGCTGGGGGCCGCGTAGACCGGCCATTCCGTCGCATCGAGCGTGCGACGCCAGGTCGACCGGAGATGGTCGCCGTCGGGGTGGGTGACCAGCACCGCGGCGATGTCCTCGAACCGCACGTCCGGGGCGTGCTCGTCGAGTCGTCGGGCGAGGGTCCTTGGGCCGATGCCGAGATCGATGCAGACGTGCCGGGGTGGGAGGCCGAGGCGATGAAGCGTCAGGATGGAGAGATTGCCGCCGGAGCCGCTGGCGATGATCCGGAGATGGGCGTCGACCACGCGCGTCGCGTGCTCCGCCTCGATCACGAGGCGTCCGCGGCTTGTGAGGGTCTTTCCTTGGGCTCGGCCTTCCGGCCCCGCATGGTGCAGATCGATCGAGTCGACTGCTCGAGGAAGCGAAGGTACTCGTCGGCCATGGGCTGGCCGGCGTGCTCCTTGAGCTGCTCGGTCGCCGCGGCGATGGTGAGTCCGCTCCGGCAGAAGAGCTTGAACACCATTCGGACGATCCCGATGTCTTCGGCGGTGGCCCCACTGCGACGAAGTCCGACCAGATTGATGCTGTTCGCCGTGTTGACCAGCGTCACCATGAACCAGGGCAGGATGTCGAGGGAGGAACCCGCGTTGCCGCCGATCATGGCGCCGCGACCGACGCGGACGAACTGATGGACGCCTGCGTTTCCGCCGACGATCACGCGATCTTCGATGATCGCATGTCCACCGAGCATCGAGCCCTTGGCAAGCACGATGTGGTTCGCCAGCTGGCAGTCGTGGCCGGCGTGGGCGCCGTCCATGAAGAGGTTGTCGTCGCCGATCTTCGTGGGATCGGTCTCGTGGATCGATCGATGGACGGACGAGTGTTCGCGGAAGACGTTGCGATCCCCGATCAGGGTCCCGGGCCCTTCGACGTCCGGGTCGAAGTGACTCGTCTGGGGTGCGACGCCCAGGGAGCTGAACGGCCAGATATCGTTGTCCTCACCGATGACCATCGGTCCCTGCATGAAGCAATGGGCTCGGAGTCGGGTGCCACGGCCGATCCGGATGGCCCCTTCGAGGATGCAGTACGGGCCGATCTCAACGTCGTCAGCGAGTTCGACTCGGGAATCGATGATGGCGGTGGGGTGGATCCGCGACATGACGGCCTGGCAGTCTCCGGGAATCGCCCTTGCGGGCCTCGAGAAGCGAATACGGTACACGGATGCGAACGCCATTGCACCCATCCGAATTCCATTCCGGAGACTCGCCTCCGGGGTGGCTTGAGGTCCGAAGACTGGGCCGGATCGGTTATCGGGAAGGCCTTCAACTCCAGCGGGAACTCCACGCCGAGGTGCTGGGAGCGCGGGACACGGCGACCCCGCGCGGCTTCCTGCTCCTCCTGGAGCACGACCCCCCGGTCGTGACCGTCTCGAGGAGGCCCGGTGCCGCCGAGAACCTGATCGCGACCGACGCGGCCTTCGCGGAACGAGGCATCCGGATCGAGGAGACCGACCGGGGCGGGGACGTCACCTATCACGGTCCGGGTCAGTTGGTGGCGTATCCGATCATCGATCTGAATCTCGTCCGGGTCCGGATCCACGGTTGGATCCGGTTGCTGGAACAGGTGGTCATCGACGCACTCGCCTCGTTCGAGTGTCCGGCCGACCGCGACCCGGGGGCGACCGGGGTCTGGGTGGACCGCACCGTCGACGATGCGGATGGATCGGGCGGTCGGAAGATCGCGGCGATCGGGGTCCGGGTGTCGCGGTGGATCACCATGCACGGGCTCGCGGTCAACGTCGATCCCGACCTCGGTCACTTCGACACGATCGTGCCCTGTGGCCTGGCGGGACGGCCGGTGACCAGCATCGCCCGCGAACTCGGGCCCGAGCGGGCGACGATCCCGGACATGGCGCAGGTCACCGCCGCGGTGGAGGCTGGATTCGCCCGGCACCTGTCACACCCCGAGCCGTTCCGGGACCGGCCGGCGTCGGATGCCTGATCGAGTCGCTTCGGTCAGAGTCCGAGTTCGTCGGCGACCGCCTCGGTGATGTCGATCGCGTCGGGATACCGAAGGAGGCCCCGCCGCCGGACCTGCTGGCTGGCGACGTCCATGGTCTCCGCGTCGAAGGGTTCCCCGGTGGGGACGAACTGGGTCACGATGTCGATGCCCTGCCGTTCGGCGACGATGTCGACCGCTTCGATCAGCTCTCGATAGGCGGACTCGATCTGTTCTGCGCCGAGCTTCTGACGAATCGCCATCGTTCCCTGCTGCCAGGACTGGTACTCCTGCATCATCTGCTGGAACTGGGCCTGGACCCGCGGGAAGTCGGGGCTTTCCGGGGTGACGTCGGCGTTCTCCTTCTGGAAGGCCTCGAACCTCGCTTCGTACGCGGCGTTCTGCTCGGCGGCCTCTTCCTGCAGTTCGGTCCGTGCTTCGCCGAATCGATCCGCATCCATCAGCGTCTTCAGGAGTCTCGACACGTTGACGGACCCGATCGACCAGATTCGTTCGGTCGGTCGCTCGCCGAAGGCGAGTCGTCCCTTGGTGTTCGTGAGCACCAGTTCGCCGTCGTCTCCACGAAGCAGCACCTCGTCGGCGGGCCCGAGCTTGTCGGCGGGGCGTGGCTCGTCGCCGATCGCGGACCGTCCGGGTCCCTCGAAGTCGGCGAGGAGGACGACCACGAGGGCCAGCAGGACGACGTGGACGACGGTTCTTTCGATGCGATGCATGCTTGCTCCTGGTCGGGTTCCTGAGGTGGCGGATCACTCTTCCTGTTCGAGCACCGCCATGAAGGCTTCCTGCGGGATGTTGACGCTTCCCACGTTCTTCATCCGCTTCTTGCCTTCCTTCTGCTTCTCGAGCAGTTTTCGCTTTCGCGTGATGTCGCCGCCGTAGCACTTGGCGGTCACGTTCTTGCGAAGCGCCTTGATCGTCTCGCGGGCGATGATCTTCCCACCGATCGCGGCCTGCAGCGGAATCTCGAACTGGTGCCGGTCGATCTGCTTTCGAAGCTTCGCGAGGATGGCGCGACTGCGGATCTCCGCGCTCGATCGGTGGCAGATGAGACTCAACGCCTCGACCGGGGCGCCGTTGATGAGGATGTCGACCTTCGCGAGGTTCTCCGGGACGTAACCGATGATCTCGTAGTCCATGGTGCCGTACCCGCGGGTGATCGACTTCAACTTGTCGTAGAAGTCGTAGATGATCTCCGCGAGTGGAAGCTCGTAGTCGAGGATCTGGCGGGTGTCGCTGATGAACCGCTGGCCCTTGAAGATGCCGCGTCGTCCCTCGGCGAGCTTCATCAGGTCGCCGATGTTCTCCTCGGGACAGATGATCTCGATCTTCACCATCGGTTCACGGATCGCCCGGACCCTCGACATGTCCGGAAGATCGGCGGGGTTGTGGATCTCGACCGTGGTGTCGTCGTTGAGGTCGATCAGGTAGGAGACGGTGGGTGCGGTCTGGACGATGTCCACGCCGCCCTCGCGCTCCAGACGCTCCTGGACGATGTCCATGTGGAGCAGGCCGAGGAAGCCGCAGCGGAACCCGAAGCCGAGGGCCTCGGAGTGCTGCACCTCGAACGTGAAACTCGCGTCGTTGATGTGGAGTTTCTCGACCGCCTCTCGAAGACTCTCGAAGTCGCTTCGCTTGCCGCCTTCGCTTCCGGTGGCGGGGTAGAAGTCGCAGAAGACCATCTGCTTCGGCTCTTCGTAGCCCGGGAGGGCGATCTCGGCCGGTTCGTACTCCAGGGTGACGGTGTCGCCCACCCGGACGTCGCCGAGCGACTTGATCGATGCGACGATGTAACCGACCTCGCCCTGTTCGATCTTCTTCAGCTTCTCGGGGAACGGGGTGTAGCGACCGAGTTCGGTGACCGAGAAGGTCCGTCCCGTTCCCATCATCCGGATCTTGTCGCCGACGGAGATCGCACCGTCGAACACGCGGACGAACACCACCACGCCCCGATAGTCGTCGTAGTTGGAGTCGAAGATCAGGGCGCGGAGCCGGTCGGTCGAGGGGGGCGGAGGATCCGGGAGCTTCTCGCAGATCGCGTCGAGCAGTTCGGGGATTCCCTTGCCGCTCTTCGCGCTGACGTAGATGGAATCCTCGGCAGGGAGACCGAGCACCTGCTCGACCTCCATCGCCACGCCGTCGGGATCCGCGGCGGGGAGATCGATCTTGTTCACGACCGGAATGAGCTCGAGGTCGTTCTCCACCGCGAGGTACGCGTTGGCCACGGTCTGGGCCTGCACGCCCTGGGTCGAATCGACCACCAGCACCGCGCCTTCGCAGGCGGTGAGGGCTCGACTCACCTCGTAGGTGAAGTCGACGTGACCCGGTGTGTCGATGAAGTTCAGCTGGTAGGGCTCGCCCTTGTAGACGTGCTGGACGGTGACCGCGGAACTCTTGATGGTGATCCCGCGCTCTCGCTCGAGATCCATCGAATCCAGCATCTGGTCCTTGCCCGTCCGGTGATCGACCGCCTTGGTCGCATGCAGCAACCGATCGGCGAGGGTGCTCTTGCCATGGTCGATGTGCGCGATGATGGAGAAGTTGCGGACCTTCACGCGGGGTGAATCCTCTTCGATGCGGATCCCCCGAGGTCAGACGTCGACGTCAGGGGGGACCGAGTCGTTCATCGTAGCCAAAGACGCGGGGTGACCGCACTCCGGGCATCCGGCGTCCGGGGTGTCGGGGGGAAGGAGCTGGGCGCAACGCGGGCAGAGGGGGATGCCTCGATCGAGGAGTGCCGAGCGGACGTGGTGGAGGTAGGTCAGGTTGATCGCCAGCATGAAGGCGAAGTGCTGGAGAACGAGGAAGACCAGCAAGGTCACCAGGGCGGTGAACATCAGCGGGGCCATGTTCGGGGTGGGATTGGCCTGCGTGATGGAGACCGAGTACAGGCCGGGAAAAATGGTCTGGACGCCGATCAGCAGCAGCAATGGCGCGAACGAGATGACGCAGAAGAGCACGACGTCCCGGGGGCGGCGGAGCATGCGGAGATTGGCTTGCCAGTGGAACGCCAGCCGCTCCGCGAGGGAAGGCTTGTACGAGGGATCGTGAAAGACGGGCCAGAGGATGTTCATCGCTGGGCCGAGGGTACCCACGCCGTGGTCCGTCCGGCCACGGTCGTGATCTCGATCGGCTCGCCCCGTGCCGTTCGGGCGTCCTCGGGACGACCCCATCGGTGGTGGAAGAGCCAGGTCTTCGGGAATCGGCTGGAGACCGAGTTGACGGCCACGGCCTTCTTGATGATCGCGGCGAGTCGTCGCCGGATCCGCTCGAGTTCCACGTCGTCGAGATCGTCGACGCGACGGTCGGGCGCGACTTCCGCCTGGTAGAGGATCTCGTCCGCGATCCAGTTTCCCACGCCCGCGGCGAAGGACTGGTCGAGGAGCAGACCCTTGGCGGTGACCTTGCGGCGTCCGACGAGGTTTCGGAACGTCGCGGGGCCGGGCATCTCCAGCAGCGGATCGAAGCCGAGTTTCGAGACCGGCGGCTGGTTGCGAGGATCCTCGCGGAGTCGAATACGACCGAATCGGCGGGGATCGGGCATCGCGAGGCGGCGGCCGTCGTCGAATTCCAGTTCGATCTTCCAGAACCGCGGGCGGTCGGCCTCGTCGTCATATCCGTGCAGCGCCCCGGTCATGCCGAAGTGCAGGAGCAGGGCGGGGCCCGCTTCGAACTCCAGCCAGAGCTGCTTCCCATGACGCCGTGCGGCGAGCACCCGCTTGCCCCGAAGGCGGCGACTCACGGTGGCGGGTGACTCGTCGCAGAAGACGATTCGGTCGTTCGCGCACCGCACGTGCTTCGCGATGCGACCGGTCGCCACCGCTTCGGCGACGAGGCGTCCTCGCTCGACTTCGGGGAGTTCAGGCATGTGGGCGGATCGAGTCGGTTCAGGAATCGCTCGGGCGACGATCGCCCGCATCGCCCCCGGATTCGCGGTCGGGCGTCTCGGGATTCGCCACCGGACGAGGCCTGGGTGGCTGGAGGCGGAGGCCGCCCGAGTCGCTCGCCAGTTCGACGATCCGATTCGACTCGTCGAGAATCGCGACGCGGATCATCGGACGCTGGTTGACCGCGAAGGGCTCGATCAGAAGCCGTCCGTCGGCAAGCAGTCGCCACCGGCCGCGCTGGCTGGTGATCGCGATCGGGGCGTCGACGGTTTCGCCCCGAGACCAGGCGTAGGTGAGATCGGGATCGAGCCGGAGCTCGCCCCCCGGGCCGCGCCATCGTCCCACGAGATCGTCCGAGGGGACGTGGGGTGGGGTGGCCGAATGGATGAAGGGCTTCTTGAGCCGAGCCACGTCGGCCATCAGCACGTCGTCCCGAAGCCAGAGCGCGACCCGACGGGGCGGGGGCGCGGGGAGGAGGTACGAGTTCAGCCAGAAGACGGCGTGATTCTCCCGGTGCCAGCGACCGACGTCGCTGGGCCGATCGAAGCGATCGAGATCGTTCCAGCGTCGGTATCGCCCATCGCGTGCCACTTCGATCAGGCTGCGGCCATCCGACCACCACCCGACGATCTCGCGCGGCGCTTCCGGGTCCATCGCGAGCGTGGACACGATCCGAGGGGCCGGCGTCTCCCGTGGGATCGCGTCCTGCGGCGAGGTCGCTCCGAACAGGGGGGCGGCCAGGAGGAATATCAGGGCTGGGATTCGCAAGTCATCGCTCCGGAATGGCACGGGGGATTCGAAGTCCGAGTCATCATCGGCACGGGCCGCCGGCGATGTGGGAATCCGGCTTCATGGTTTCGACGACGTCGCGGAGGGTTCGGTTCGATCGATTCGAACCATCGCGAGGAATCAGCCGCTTCCGAATCGAAGCCGCGGGCTGCGTCGACGCTGGGCCTTCATCTCCTGCACGGCCTCCGCTTCCTCCGCCGGTGGGAAGAACTCGTCGGGGAGCTCGGGCATCACCGAGCCGCACTCGCAGCAGGGTTCGCCGCGTTCGTGGCCGAGGTTGTAGAAGCCGCAGGTGAGGCAGACCGGATGTCCCAGTTCGGCGGCGGCGGCACGAAGGACGCTGCGTCGTCGACCTCGGAAGATCACGACGAGGATCATCGCTTCGGCCACGAAGGTCGTCCCGAACGCGAACGCGGCATTCGGACTGCCGGCGAGCAGGAGACCCACGATCGCCAGCACGCAGGCGATCGGCAGACCGATGGTGACGAAGATCAGGAAGCCGGTTCGACCGAAGGCCGGGAAGCCGCGGGGGTAGCCCGACCAGTCGATGCGGCCGAACATCGAGATGCGACGATCCCTGATGCGACGGCGATCTTCGTCGCTGATGGGCCAGAGCGTGATCTCGGGGTCGAGGATGCGTCGCATGCCACCGACCTTTCCGGTCTCGAACCGATTGGTGGACGCCCAAGCCGGTCGACATCGACCGGAGCGAGCACGACGAGAACGCCGAAACTCGGAAGTCCACGTCCCGAAAATACACCCAAAACCCGAAATTCGGACGATCAATTCGCCGTATTGCCGCTGGAGCCATCGAAAACGCCGCCCCGCCACGAAAGATCGTGGCCGGGCGGCGTGGGGTTCCGGGGATGGCTTCGAAGATCAGGCGGCGGAGCGGCCGACTTCGGCGGAGAACGCGGATCGGCGTCCGCGAGGCTTCGTGGTGATCTTCTCGACCTGGGTCACGTGGCTTTCGGAGAAGCGGTGCAGGTCGATTCCGAACGCCGCGAGCTGGGCGAACCAGAGCACCGCGGTCGTGAAGACCATCGAGACCTGACTCCCACCGAGCTCGATCCCCAGGAACACGCTTCCAAGGAACTGGCCGGCGAACACCAGGAGGGCGAGCATCAGGCCGAACATCAGGTCGATCGACTTGGGAAGGCCGAGCGCCGCGCAGAGCCCGAGCAGCCCCACGCCGAAGATCGAGCCGACCACGCCGAATGCGAGTCCGAAGGGCCAGAAGGCGACGATCGCAACGAGTGCGAAGATCGGGGACACCTTGAACTTGACGTTGACCTCTGGAATCTCGGCGTGCACTTCGAAGCTCCGTTCACGAGCTGGGGGGGAAAGTTCCGGCCGGAGGTCAACGTGACCTCGGCGGGTTGGATCTCGATCGAAATTGGGGAGGTGCCTCTGGGCGGGGCTCAAGCAAAACGAATGGCGAGGGATTCCCGAATCAGGAGGCTGGCTGATCTTCGATTGACGCCACGGATTTCGCCGTGGTTCGAGGCCTTCCGGCCACTGCGTACATCGATAGAAGGAACACGATAGCGGGGCTTTCGGCAGAAACGAAGCCTTGGGGTCGGAATTTGTGAAAAAAAGAACGAGCCTTGGAGCCACCCGCCCGCCAAGCGGCTCAGCCGCCGATCACCGGGAGCGAGGTCTGGCGTGCCAGTTCTTCGGTGGGGCGGGCGACGAGGTCGTATCCATCGCTCCCCACGATCGTGCACCGGATGAGTTCGCCGGGACTCAATCGGCCGATGCTCGCGACGCAGGTCTGGGCGTCGACCTGCGGGGCCTGGAAGTAGCACCGTCCGATCGAAAGGTGGACCGGCGTGCCGGTTCGGACTGCGGGATCGTCCTCGGGAAGCGCGACCTCCGCGGTCGCCCCGGCCTCGCCGTCGACCAGAACGTCCATCTGGACCCGTTGTTCGGCCAGGTAGGCGGCATTTTCGAAGGCGATCTCCTGCTGTCGAAGCATCAGTTCAGACTTTGAGCAAGCTCCAACCAGCTAGCTCCAACAGCCTGCCGCTCGCAACACCCGCGCCACCTGTCCCGCGTGCCTCGCGTCACCAGCGCCCCGCTACCCCGGGC
>JAACEA010000520.1 GCA_009936695.1 Planctomycetia bacterium | reverse complement strand
CGGCCCGGACGGAAGGGGACCGTCGTCTCGACGCCGGCCTCGCGGGCGGCCTGTTCGACCGCGGCGCAGCCGCCGAGCACGATGCAGTCCGCGAGCGAGATGCGGATGCCGCCGGTCTGCTTCGCGTTGAAGTCGTCACGGACCTTCTCGATCGCGGCCAGGGCCGCATGGAGTTCGGCCGGCTCGTTGACGTCCCAGTCCTTCTGCGGGAAGAGCCGGATGCGGGCGCCGTTCGCGCCACCACGGCGGTCGGTCCCGCGGAAGGTGGAGGCGGAGCCCCAGGCGGTGAGCACGAGCCGTTCCCGCGAGAGCCCGCAGCCGAGCAGCGCCGTCTTGAGTTCGGCGACGGCGGTGTCGTCGACGAGGTCGTGGTCGACCGCGGGAACGGGATCCTGCCAGATCAGCTCCTCGGCGGGGACGTCGTTCCCGAGGTAGCGATCGCGCGGTCCCATGTCGCGGTGGGTGAGCTTGAACCACGCTCGGGCGAACGCGTCGGCGAACGCCTGAGGGTTCTCGTGGAAGCGACGGGAGATCGGCTCGTAGATCGGATCGGTCCGGAGCGCGATGTCGGTGGTGAGCATCATCGGGGCGTGGGTCTTCGTCGCGTCGTGGGCGTCGGGGACCGTGGTCGACGCGGACGCATCCGTGGGCGTCCACTGCTTGCAGCCCGCGGGACTCTCGGTCAGTTCCCATTCGTAGCCGAAGAGGGTGTCGAAGTAGCTGTTGTCCCACTCGATGGGCGTGGGCGTCCAGGCGCCCTCGAGGCCGGAGGAGATCGTGTCGTCGCCGACCCCGGTGCCGAAGGAGTTCTTCCAGCCGAGGCCCATCTGCTCGATGGGCGCACCCTCGGGCTCGCGGGCCAGGTACTCGGAGTCGGGGGCGGCGCCATGGGCCTTGCCGAAGGAGTGTCCGCCGGCGACGAGGGCGACGGTCTCTTCGTCGTTCATCGCCATGCGGGCGAAGGTCTCGCGGATGTCGCGGGCCGAGGCCATCGGGTCGGGATTGCCGTTCGGGCCTTCGGGGTTGACGTAGATGAGGCCCATCTGCACGGCGCCGAGCGGACTGGTCAGCACGCGGTCGCCGGAGTAGCGCTCGTCACCGAGCCATTCGGCCTCCGGGCCCCAGTCGATGTCGGCATCCGGTTCCCAGACGTCGGCGCGGCCACCGCCGAAGCCGAACGACTTCAGGCCCATCGATTCGATGGCCGTGTTTCCGGTCAGCACGAAGAGGTCGGCCCAGGAGAGGGCACGGCCGTACTTCCGCTTGATCGGCCAGAGCAGGCGTCTCGCCTTGTCGAGGTTCACGTTGTCCGGCCAGCTGTTGAGCGGGGCGAATCGCTGGTCGCCGGAGCCCGCACCACCGCGGCCGTCGTGGATGCGGTAGGTGCCGGCGGCGTGCCAGGCCATGCGGACGAAGAACGGTCCGTAGTGACCGTAGTCGGCCGGCCACCACGGCTTCGAATCGGTCATCAGCGTCACGAGATCCTTCTTCACCGCCTCGAGATCGAGCGTCGCGAAGGCCGCGGCGTAATCGAAGTCCGGATCCATCGGGTCCGACTTCTCGGAGTGCTGATGGAGGATCGAGAGATCAAGCTGGTTGGGCCACCAGTCGCGATTCGTGCGGCGACCCTGGGTCGCACTGGTGGTGGCGAGGAATGGGCAGTTCGTCGTGGTCTCGGACATGGTCTTCCTTCGGGAGAGATCGGATTTGGTGTGACGTGGCGTGAATGGCTGGGGAATCGAATCGTTGCGAGGACGTGGATGCATTCAAGTGGAGACGCGGCAGTCGGGGCATTGTCCCCAGAAGACGACTTCGGCTTCGTCCACCTCGTAGCCGGCGGCGTCCGCCGGTTCGAGGCAGGGTGCGTGACCGGTCGCGCAATCGGCATCGACCATGCGACCACAGGAGCGGCAGACGAGGTGATGGTGGTTGTCGCCGGTCTGCATCTCGAAACGGGCGGGGGAACCGGAGGGCTGGATTCGCCGGAGGAGGCCGCCATCCACCAGTGCGGCCAGTCCGTCGTAGACGGCCTGATGCGAGATTGAACCGAGTCGTTCGGTCGCCGCGGTCTCGACCGCATCGGCGGTGCAGTGCGGGTCGGCCTCGACGGCCTCGAGGATCGCCACGCGTTGGGTGGTCACCTGGAGGCCATGATGGCGAAGAAGCTCCTTGGAGTCCGAAGGCATGCGGGAGGTTGTAGCCCGAATTCTGGATCGAGTCAAGAATTGGTGCCGTCGGGTTCGGACACGGAATCGGAGGGGCTCGACCT
>JAACEA010000519.1 GCA_009936695.1 Planctomycetia bacterium | reverse complement strand
GATGCCGATAATGCGCTTCGCGAGACGGCTCGTCACAAGCCGGATGTCGTGGTGCTCGACATCGACATGCCCGGTGTGGACTCGTTCCAGGCCGCATCCGAGGTCCGGCAGATCAGCCCGAAGACGGAGGTGGTGTTCCTCTCCGGCTCCTGCAACGATCGATTCATCGAAGCAGCCAAGGCCGCCGGTGCTCGTGGTTACGTGTACAAGGGCGACGATCCAGCGGAACTCGTCTCGGCCATTCGGGCCATCGTCGAGGGGGGCACCTTCTACAGCACCACCGTCAGCGAACGGATCTCGACCGCGAGCTCGGGCGACGGCGGGTCGAAGTTCTCGATGCTCTCGTCCCGAGAGCTCGAGACACTGCGATACATCGCGAAGGGGCTTGCGAAGAAGGAGATCGCCCCGCTCATGCACATCAGCGTGAAGACCGTCGACAAGCACGTGACGCAGCTGATGTCCAAGCTCGAGATCCACGATCGGGTCGGACTCGCCCGTTATGCCATCCGAGAGGGTCTCGTCGATCCGTGATGCTTCAGCTGACGCGGTGTTCCGTGTCGGCCCCGGTTTCACAGGTTGCGAGCAGGCTCCGCATCGTCGCGATCAGCGGCTCCATCCCGAACGGTTTTCGCAGCACCTGCATCCGATCGATCGGCGGTGGATCCAGCGTTCCGCCCGTGATCAGCACGCAGGGAGTTCGGTCCCCCTTGGCTCGAAGGGCGGTGATGGCGTCGATGCCGGAGCGGCCGGGAAGGTCCACGTCCATGACCAGCATCTCGATTCGAGGATCGGCTTCGAGTCGATCTTCCGCGTCCAACGCGTCGCAGGCCGTGGTGACGCTCGTTCCCGCTTGATCGAGATGGGCGGTGATCACCTCGCGGACCACCGTGTTGTCCTCGATGAGCAGGGCGGCACGGGGCATTCGAGGCGGGTCGTCGGCCGCCGCGGTGGAATCACTCGAATGACGCGGGCCACGGTTCGAAACGGGCAACGCGAGGTGGACGCCGAGTCCGCCCAGCGGACTTTCGTCGAGGGAGAAGCGGCCTCCCATTCCAGCGGCGAGTCGATGGCAGAGCGAGAGTCCGAGCCCGGCGCCGGTGCTGCTCGGGCCTGATTCGAAGGGCTGGAGGTACCGTTCGCGGTCCTGCGGCGGGATCCCGGGGCCATCGTCGTCGATCCTGATCTCGACCCAGCCCGATTCCGGACGCCTGGCCGAGATGCGAATACGTCCACGCCCCGTGATGGCGTCCCGCGAATTCACGACGAGATTCAGGACCAGACGCTGAAGAGCTTCCAGGTCCGCGTGCGTGACGACATCGTCGTCGATCGTCTCGTCATCGCATTCAAGATCGATTTCGAGGCGGCGGGGGAGGAGTCGTCTTGCGGTGTTCGCGATCTCCTCGAGCTCCGCGCGAACGGAGATTTCGACCGGTCGGCGATCGTCACCGGCACTGGGGGCGACACGCTCGATCAAATGGTTCGCCGCGTCGACGGCATCCCGGATCTCCTCGAGGCCCTGAATGATGGCCGGGTCGTCGGTCCTTTGAAGGAGAAGCAGGATGCGACCTCCGATCGCGAATGCGACGTTGTTGAAGTCGTGTCGGAGGCCGCCCGCAAGCTGCAAGAGCATCTCGGAGCGTTCGAACGAGCCTCTGATCGCCGCGAAGGACTCACGCTCTCGTTCTGCCTCGAGGCGTTCGAAGTGGCGTCCCACCGACTCGCAGAACCGTTCGAAGACGAGGGCGACCTCGTCCTTGCGGTCGGCATCGGATTCGAATTCCGCGACGAGGACGGAATCGAGGTGGCCGTTGATCCTGATCGGCGACGCGAATCGATCGGTCTCCCCGGTGCAATCGTGCATCGCCTGCCCTGATCGCAGTCGGGTGAGGTGTTCGGCGGTGATCGTCGCGGGGAGGATGCCGGCGGTGTTCCGGGACCGCGCCGGCGACCAGGTGGCGATTTCCCGGCATCGGTGATTCGCATCCACCTCCAGCCAGCCGATCCGCTTCAGTCCGAGTTCCTCGCCGATCAGGGCGAGCAGCTCGCACATCGTCTGATCGAGATCTTCGGTGGCATGGATCGACTCGACCGCGATCTCGATCGTCTTGCGCAGGCGAGCTGCCGATTCGAGGCTCCGCCGGGCCTGGTCTCCCTGGGAGTCGTCGTGGAACAGCAGCGCCGAGGTGCCGTCCACGTTTCGATGGATCGTTCCTCGCATCGACCACCAACGGCCGCGATCTCGTCTCACCCGGAAGTCGCAGGAGGCCGATTGCTCGTGCTCGAGTCCGCGCAGCGTCGCGCGAAGTCGCGGGCGGTCTTCCGGATGGATGGCTTTCCACCAGTCGGGCCGTTCCTCGGTTCCTCGGGCCGCCGCTTCGTCGACTGATCCGTCCGATGCGGCGATCCCGGCCAGCAGCCGCTCCATGCCATGGTTCCATGCGGTGGCGACCAGAGCCGCGTCGAAGCGGGCGAAGCCGAGATGCGGGGTGTCGGCGAGTCCAAACAGCTCGTCGGAACGATCTCCGGCGATCCGGTCACGGCCTTCGCGTCCGCGGCGGCCGATCGCGAATCCGACGGCGACGCCTGCCAGCACGCCCATGCCGAGAAGGACGACGGTGGTGGTCGCGTCGGAGGTCGGGACCAGAGGGCGTGAAATCGCGGCTGACACGGTGTCGGCAATGGCGTGCAACGGGCGCATCGCCTGAAGTTAACCGTCACCCTTCGAAACCGGACTGGGGCATTCACTCCACTTCGCCCCAATTCTCAGTCGCAGGGGCCCCAGCGGACGAAGAGCAGGCCGAGGTCCTTGCCATTGACGAGTCCGTCCGCATTGAAGTCGGCGGGACAGTCTTGGCACGATCCCCAGGACACGAAGAGCAGTCCCAGGTCACCGCCTCCCGTCACCCCGTCGCCGTCGAGGTCGGTGGGGCAGTCGATGCCGCATTCCGGAACGAGCTGGTTGCCGCCCTCGTCGGACCACGGCCCCGACACCTGGTCCGGCGCATTTCCACAGGCGAGCGTGTCTCGCAGCACCGGCAGGCTTCCGTTCCAGCTGTACACCCCGCCTCCGCTGCTGGCGACGTTTTCTCGCAGTGAACAGCCGTCGAGCACCGGGCTGATCGAGAAGTTGTGCATCGCCCCGCCTTCGCCGTTCGCGGTGTTTCCGATGAAGTCGCAGTCG
>JAACEA010000518.1 GCA_009936695.1 Planctomycetia bacterium | reverse complement strand
TCGAGATCGTGGGAAGTGATGCCCAGGATCTGCTCGAGCGGCTGGTCACCAACGCCTTCGTCGGCGTCGCCGCGGACGTGGTGCGGGCGTTCCTGCTGGCGCGAACCGGACGGATCGTCGCGGATCTGGTCTTGATCCGACGCGAGGGCAGGGTGCTGGTGGAGCTCGATCGCAGCGACGCGGGACGGGTGGTGGAGACGCTCGAGGGATTCGTGTTCTCGGAGGATGTCGAGATCCTCGATCACGCCGAGGATCGACACCGGATGGATCTCGTCGGACCCGAATCCCCGGCGATCATCGACGCGCTGTGCGGCGAGACGCCGCGCGGAGGACATGCCGTCGATCTCCGGATCGGCGAGGTCGCGGTGACCGTGTTCGCGCTCGACTCCGGCACCGGATCCCCGGTCGGGGAGCCGGGCTTCGGACTCGTCGTCGAGCGCGCGGACGCGACGGTCGTCTGGGACCGGATTCTCGAGACCACGCCGTCGGGGCGTCGGCCGGTCCGGGCGATCGGCTGGAACGCGTTCAACATCGCGCGACTCGAAGCCGGAACGCCGCTGTTCCACCTCGACTTCGGTCCCGACGCCCTCCCGCACGAGACGGGACTGATCAGGGAACGCGTGAGTTTCAAGAAGGGTTGCTATCCGGGCCAGGAGATCGTGGCCCGCATGGAGAGCCGTGGTCGTGCGAAGCGCGAAGTGGTCGGCTTGCGGGGGACGACGGATGCGTTGCCCGTCGCGGGGGCCCAGGTCTTCGACGCGAAGGAAGGGGTCTCGACCCAGATCGGCGTGGTCACCGGCAGCACGGTCGCGCCGATGCGCGGGGCCGCGGTGATCGGGCTCGCTTCCGTCCGCGCCTCCCACGCCAAGGCCGGGACTCCCGTGCTGATGAGCGCCGAAGGCGAAGTCGTCTCGGCGGTGGTGACGGGCTTCGACTTCGAGATTCCGGACGGAGCCGATCACGTGGAGTCCACGGCGTGACGCCGCCCACCGCGCCGATCGAGGGGGGGGAGACGGGGCTCTTCGAGTTCACCGCGGAGATCGCGCTCTTCATCGCCGCGATCTTCCTCACGCTGCTGGTCGTGGGATTCGTCGCCGCGTTGATCGTCTCGATCATGCGGGAGGAACGTCGCGTGGCGGATGCCGAACGAGAGGACGAACCCGAATGACCGAGGATCGCCGTGTCCGCATCACCGAGGTCGGCCCGCGGGACGGGCTTCAGAATGAATCGGCGCTCGTTCCCGTCGCCGAGAAGATCGCCTTCGTCGATGCGCTCGGTGAGGCGGGTTTTCCCGAGATCGAGGTCACCAGCTTCGTGAGCCCGAGGTGGGTTCCGCAGCTCGCCGATGCCGCCGAGGTGATGGCGGGAATCACCCGCGAGTCCTCGATCACCTACTCGGTGCTCTGTCCCAACCAGCGGGGCGCGGAAGCCGCCATCGCGTCGGGTGCGGACAAGCTCTCCATCTTCACCTCGGCGAGCGAGGGTTTCTGCCGGAAGAACCTGAATGCGTCGATCGAGGAGTCGATCGAGCGTTTTCGACCGGTGGTCGAACTGGCACGACAGTCCTCCCTTCCGATGCGGGGATACGTCTCCTGCATGGTGCGGTGCCCGTACGACGGTCCGGTCGATCCGGAGGACGTGCTCGCGACCGTTCGGCTTCTCCTCGACCTCGCCGGCGGCGACATCGAGATCGCGCTGGGCGAGACGCTCGGCGTGGCCGATCCCGATCAGATCGAGGCGGTGCTCGACGAGGTGGCGTCGGTGGTCCCGGTTTCGGGGATCGATCTCCATCTTCACGACACGAAGGGCATGGCCCTCGCAGGCGTCGACCGGGCTCTTCGATGTGGTGTCCGTTCCTTCGACTCGAGCTGCGCCGGTCTCGGTGGATGCCCCTTCGCCCCGGGGGCCAGCGGCAACCTGGCGACCGAATCGCTGCTGGATCTGCTCGAGGAGGATGGCTGGGAGACGGGGATCGACCGGGCCGCGGTCGATCGGGCGGCTGTGATCGCGAATCGCATCACCGGGCGGGGCTGACGGGAGAATCCGATCAGGCGACGTCGGCCGGGATCGCGGCGCGAAGTTCGGCGCGAGTGGCGGTCGAACGTGGATCATGGTGGACCACGGTCGAGCAGAGTCGCCATCCGTTTCGCCTCACGATCCGGTGCACGTGGAGGCCGTCTTCGTCGATCAGCACGCCGAGGGCGGGTCCCGGAACACCGAACGCGCCGGTGTTGATCACGTCGCGCGAGCCGATTCTCCGGATTCCGGCTCGATGCGAATGGCCGACGATCACCACGCGGCTGTTCGGCGCGAATCGATCCGCGAAGGCGTTCATTCGACGAGGGTTCTGCACCCAGTACCGCGTGATGGCCGCGATTTTTCGAGGTTTGCGGAGGGTGTCGAGGATCGTCGTCGGCTCGCCGAGGTCGCCGTGCACCTCCCACTCCGCTTCCGCCGCTTCACGACATGCGCGGAAGACGCCGGCGAGGGAATCCCGTTCCGCCGGCGTCTGCGACGCCTCCACTTCGCGACGCCGATCCCGAATGAGCCGTGCGGAGTCCGACCACGGCGCGACCGCGGGATCGACGGCGTCCCCGTGCGTGACGAAGACCGATTCCCCGGCCAGCATGAGATGTCGGTGCGGTGAGAGCCCGGGATCGTGATTGCCGGAGAGCAGCACGAGGCGGGTTTCGGATCGACGGCATCGCTCGTGGAGCGCGTCGAGCTCCCGTCGTGCCGTCGCCGCCCATTCGTCGATGTGGAGTTCGGCGGTGTCACCGTTGACGACGAGGATGTCCACCGCTTCGATCAGCGGCGCGAGTTCATCGGCGGTCGCCACCATTCCGGTCCGGCCGAGGTGCATGTCCGAGATGATGAGGATCGGTCGTCGCTTCGGCACGGCGTCATGCTCCGGAGTCTTCGTCCGGCCGATTGCCCGCATCACATCTGGACCGGGCTCCGGGACCGAACGTGATGG
>JAACEA010000517.1 GCA_009936695.1 Planctomycetia bacterium | reverse complement strand
GGGACCACGATCGTCGTCGAGGACGGTGTGGGCGGTCGGGCGTTCCGGTTCCGGGAGGGTCCGATCTTCGCGAACATCGTGCTCGCCGACGAAATCAACCGCGCCACGCCGAAGAGTCAGTCCGCGATGCTCGAGGCGATGCAGGAACGTTCGGTCTCCGTCGGTACCGAGACCCGCCGTCTCCCGGATCCGTTCCTCGTGCTCGCGACCCAGAATCCGATCGAGCAGGAGGGAACCTTCCCACTGCCGGAGGCGCAACTCGATCGATTCCTGCTCAAGATCACCGTCCCCTACGCGATTCGCGAGGAGCTCACGGAGATCATCCGGCGGACCACGGTCCCGGGGGAGGTCGAGGTCACGCCGGTCCTCGACGCCGAAGACGTGCTCGCGGGACGAGCGCTCGCACGCCGGATCGTGATCGCCGATTCCGTCAAGGACTATGCCATTCGACTGGTCCTCGCGACCCATCCCGATGGGGAGTTCGAGATTCCCGAGTTCCGGCACTACATCCGCATCGGTGCGAGTCCTCGGGCGGCCCAGGCCCTGGTGGCCACGGCCAAGGTCGTGGCCCTCATGGACGGACGGTATGCGGCAAGTCTCGACGACGTGCGCCGGGTCGCGCTTCCGGCGCTCCGGCATCGCCTGGTCCGGACCTTCGAAGCGGAGGCGGACGGGGTCGACGCGGACGAGATCGTGTGCGGCGTGCTCGAGCGGGTGCCGGCGGACGCCGACCATCCGGAGGACGGGCCACCGGCCGGCGCGGTCTTCGCGGGAGGAACGCGATGAGTCGTTTTCCCGACGGTCCGCCGCCGCGTTCGAGCCGGCCCACGAAGGTCGATGAACTCATCGACAGTCGCCTCATGGCGCGGCTCGACCACCTCGACGTGGTCAGCCGGAAGATCTTCAACGGACGGGTCCAGGGCGAACGCCGAAGCAAGCGGCGAGGCCAGAGCGTCGAGTTCGCGGACTTCCGGCCGTACGTGCACGGGGACGATCTCCGCTTCGTCGACTGGAACATCTACGGACGGCTCGATCGACTCTTCCTGAAGATCTTCCTCGAGGAGGAGGATCTCTCGCTCATCGTGGTCGTGGACGGCACCTCCAGCATGCACTGGGGCGATCCTTCGAAGTTCGAATACGCGCGACGGCTCGCGATGGCCCTGGGCTACATCGGGCTGGTCAACCAGAACCGGGTCTCCCTCGCGGCGTTCGGCGGACTCGATTCGGAGGGTGGTCCGGCGGGCCTCCAGCGGATCTCGAATCTTCGGGGTCGTCGAAGGACGCACGAGATGGGGCGGTGGCTTCTCGAGCTCGAGCCCGGTGGCAACGGTGGGTTCGAGGAGGCGATGCGACGGATCGCCCTCACCCGTCAGGGCCGCGGCGTGATGATCGTGTTGAGCGACTTCCTGCAGAAGGAGGGCTTCGAGCGCGGGCTTCGATACGTGGCTGGACGCGGCTACGACGTGTTCGCGATGCAGGTGCTCGCGCCGCAGGAGATCGATCCGGGGCGACACGGCATGAGCGGTGACCTGCGTCTGGTGGATCTGGAGGACGATGACGAAGCGGAAGTGACGGTCAACTCCGCGGTGCTTCGCGGCTACCGGCGTCGACTCGACGCCTATTGCGGCTCGCTTCGCGACTACTGCATTCGCCGGAGCATCATGCACACCCTGGTCGACACCTCGACCGATCTCGACGCGCTCCTGCTCGACTACCTCCGGAAGCGAGGTCTGCTTCGATGAGCTGGCTGACGCCGTTGTTCGGAGGGATCGTGCTCGCCTCGGTGATTCCGCCGCTGGTCGCCCTGTACTTCCTCCGCCTGCGCCGGACCCGTCGATCGATCCCGAGCACGCTCCTCTGGAAGCGGTCGGTCGAGGACCTTCGAGCGAACGCACCGTTCCAACGCCTGCGTCCGACGCTGCTCCTGTTCCTGCAGCTGCTCTTCCTCGCGTTGCTCGGGATCGCGCTGATGCAGCCCCGCTTCGACGCGGGTGAACGGCGGGACGGACGAACGGTGATCGTCGTCGACAACTCCTCGTCGATGAACGTCCTCGACGGCGATGAGACCGGGGAGACCTCGAGGCTCGACCTCGCGAAGGCGTCCGCGATCGAACGGATCGAGGCCCTGCACGGCGGCGGACTCTTCAGCGGCGATGCCGCCGAGATCATGGTGGTCGCCTTCAACGACGAGGCGGAGATCAGGACACCCTTCACCGATTCCCGCCAGACGGCGATCGAGGCGGTGCGCGGGATCGAGCCCACCGATGGGACGAGCCGACTCGGCGGCGCCCTTCAGCTTGCGCGGGCGTACCTCACGGTGATCGACCCGGACTCGCAGACCGGTCCGGTGGCGACCCCCGCCGCAGTCGAGCTCTGGTCCGACGGACGGATCGACGATCTCGACGAACAGGTGCTTCGGGAGGGCGAACGGCTCGTGTATCACCGCGTCGGCGCGGTCGACGCCGGCAACATCGGGATCGCATCGATCGCGGCCCAGCGGCCCTACGACGAACCCGGGAAGATCCAGGTGTTCATCGCGGTGGAGAATCCGACCGCGGAGGCGAGGAAGACGGACCTGCAACTCAGCGTGAACGGGGTGGTCCGCGCGATCACTCCGGTCCCCATCGAGATCGGTCCCGAGACCGAGGAGCCGGGACTCGGGAAGATCCCCGGACGAAAGCAATTCGCCTTCGCGCCGTTCGAGCAGGAGCGGAACGCGGTGATCGAGGTGCTGCTGCTCAACGAGGACGCCCAGCCCACCGATGATGCGGCGATGCTCGTGGTTCCGCCCGCGCGTCGCCTCAAGGTCGCACTGGTGGACGCCGACTCCTTCGTCCTCCGGTCGATCCTCGAGGGGATGGCGCTGGAGTCGCTGGATCTGCTCACCCTGGACACCTATGACCGGCTCGCCGAGTCCGGAGGACTCGATCTCTATGACGTCGTCGTGCTCGACGACGCGGCGGTCGAGACGCTCCCTCCGGGACGATATCTCTCCTTCGGAAGGACCCCGCCGATCGAGGGTGTGACCGAATTCGGCGATCCGGCGAAGGGCGTCGTGGTTCGTCGCAGCGCGGAGGACCATCCCGTGCTTCGATACGTCAACCTCGATGAGCTCTTCGTGTCCTCGATGCGGAAGCTCACCACCGGGGCAGGCGTCGAATCGCTCGTCGAATCGGGCGACGGTCCGATGGTCGTTTCGGTCGATCGAGGGGCCATCCAGGTCATTCACACGACCTTCGATCCGCTCGACTCCAACTGGCCGTATCTCCGGTCGTTCGTGAATTTCGTGCCGAACGCCATCGAGTACCTCGGTGGTCTCGGAGATGCCGTGGCTTCGGCCGGTGTCGCGCCGGGGAGTCCGCTGACTGCTCGGCTGCCGGCGCAGGCGACGGCGTTGCGGGTTCGTCGGCCGGACGGCACCGAGGTCGCCGTCGAATCGACGGATCCCCTGACGTTCGCATGGGGACCGGTCCGTCGGGCCGGGCTCTACGAGTTGTCGTGGAACGAGCCCGGAGACGAATCGCGGCGCCGACGGATCTTCGCGGTGAATCAGCTCGATCCGACCGAACGACGGACCGGCGCGGCGGAATCGATCGAACTGAGTCTCGATCGGATCACGGGAGAGGCGGCGACCGCGGGGGGGACCCGTTGGCAGGACTTCTGGCCCTGGCTCCTCGGCATCTCGCTCGGGCTGATGCTGCTCGAATGGTGGCTCTGGCAGCGTCAGTCGGCCTCGGGATGACCAGGCGGGCGCGTCGCCGAGTCGTCCGGCGGGATCATGACATTCCGATCGTGGCCGGGCTCCCCGGGGGCGTGATCAGTTTCCGCCGCGAAGCGACTCGAGGAGATCATCGTCGATGCCGAGGAATTCAAGCATGTGGCGGTCATAGGTCTCCTGGTCCTCTTCACGGCTGAAGTCGAGTCGGAGTTCGTTGATGACCTTGGTCCCCTGGCCGATCCAATCGTTCCAGGTCTCGGAGGAGATGTTCTCCCCGATCCAGGCCCCCACGGCGCCCTTGAACGGGGGGGCGTCCATGGCTGTTCCCAGTTTCCCGGTTCTGCGGCAGGTGAACGTCCCGGATGCCGAAGCCTCCTGAGCCGCCGCCTTCGCCGCATCCGATGCTTCGGGGGCGGTTCGTCCGATCGATTCGAGTGCGTTCACGATCGCGTCTCGAACCATGAGGTCGCCTTTCGCCACGGCGATCTCATGCCCCGATTCGAGGTGATGGACCGCCTTGTCCTCGAGCCCCGCGGCGATCATCGCCTCGCCGGCGAGTTGCCAGGCCTTGCTCATGTCCGGGTTCAGGACCGTGACCCGTTCGAAGCTCGACGCGGCTTCCGCGGCTCGATTGGCCTTCAGATAGGCGTTTCCGAGCGAGAAGAACGCCATCTCATTGTCGGGATCGGCGGTGGTCATGTTCTCGAACTGGGCGATGCGCTCGAGGAGCCGGGTGTCGTCTTCCGATGTTGGCTGGTTCGTCATGGGAGCACATGCTACCCCGCTGACGGTCTCGAAGGTGATGCCGCGTGCCTGGACCGATCACGATCAGGACGGGGGTCGCCCGATCCGCCCCGTCGCCGTGCGCTCAGATCGCGGGGACGAGAATCGTCAGCAGCGTCCGAGTGGTCGCAAGCATGCCTCGGTCCGCATCGATCCCGGAAAGCGCTTCGAAGATCAGGGCCGCATCGCCATTCAGGGGGAGTTTCCGGCCGCACTCGACCACGTCGCCGACCTTGAGCTCTCCGACAGCGTCCGCCCCGTGGTCGTCGATGACTCGATCGATCCATTTTCGAGTCGATGCGAGGGCCGGATTGCCCTCGACCATGGTTCGCCAGCCGAGAAGCCAGTCCCTCGCCGGCATGTCGGGGTTCACCTTGGCCTGATGGCGATAGGTCTGAAGCGGGCTTCGGCGGGCGAGGGCCTGCTGGACGTCCACCGTGCGAACGCTGAGATACCGACCGATTCGAACACCCGGCAGCACGCCCTGCTTGCGAAGCCGCTCGAGCGTTCTTCGGGAGACATGGAACCGTCTTGCGGCATCATCGAGCGTAAGCCACTCGTCTTCAGAGTCCTGACTGGTCATCAAGGGTGAGATCCACGGAAATCCGAGGGGAGTTCTGACGTCCGCTCGCGGGGCGAAGACAACAGAAGACCAGCGATGTCGCGATATCACCCCGGAACGAATCTCGAGATCGAACGGTCCTTGCCTCGCTTCATGCGAATTTTTCGAGGTTCCGACGGTGAATCCGGCGGTTTCTGGAGCAGATTTCTGCTCACTGGACGTTCGAGCCGTCCAACGCGTCGGTGGGTGCGGAAATGGCGACGCATCCCTCCGGGATCCAGAGGATCCCGGAGGGATGGCATCATTCGGTCTGACCGCTTCGAGGTCGCCGTCTCGCCAACGGCTCACGGTTGGTTCGCTGATCCGTCGTTCCTCAACGGCGAGGTGGTCGCGCCGGTGGCTTCAGATATCGAATCGGGATGAGGAGATCGAGGGGGATCGGGGCGGAGTCCCACTTCGGAGGCGCCAAAGCCCCCTTGAGCAAGGGCATGCGTGGATCCGTCGAGCGGGCGGCGTCGATCAGGCCGCCCTGGCCGGTATGCAGGTACCGAAGGATGCCTTTCTTGCGTTGCTCCTCGGCCGCATCGACGGGGACCGTCAGCACGGCGGCCATCAGCAACAGGAGCGGGATCATCATGGCCGGAGAAAGGGACCGGAGTCGCGGCCGACCGTACAGGCGTGAGTAGAGGCTGGTCATCGGTATCTCCTTTCCTCAATTCGCGGCGTCGAAGATGTGAGCGGCATCGAGAATCCGCCATCCGACTTCTCGAAATCCCGGGAATCGCCCCATCGTGCCGCTGATCGTCCGGATCTCCTCCTCGTCGAGGAACCAATCGGGTTGCATCCCGGTGAGATCCGCGATGCGTTGTCGGCGAAAGTTCTCCAACGTGAATGCGCGTTCGCGGAGGGCCCAATTGCCGAGGACGTTCGCGATCTCCGTGGCCTTGTTGGTGAGGATCGCCATGGGACGATGCATCGTGGCTTGATCGAGATGCCGAAGGGCGATGTTGCAGCCGAAGATGGACCACCAACCCCACGATTCGAGGAGGTCGCCGGACAACGACGCGGATTCCGGGTCCACCACCCGTTCAATGCCGGCCAGGATTCGATCGATCGCTTCCTTGGGTTCGATCATCCCCATCGCGACCTCGACTTCCAGCAGGCCGCCGCGGGCGGTGTAGGCGACGCCTTCTTAGTCCGGACTGGGAAAGTCCGCAGCGCGATCGAGATGCAGCTCGACGGATCGACGCAGGTGAGCGGAGGATTCTCGTGCGATCTCCGCGCGGTCGGTGGTCTCGGCATCGAGCTGGCGACGAGCCACGTTGCCTCGGACGTAGTGCGCGAGGGCGAGCGCGACTCTGGTGGCTTCGCCCCGGTGCGGCCCGAGATCGAGTCTTTCGATGAGGTCTCGAGCGACGGTTCTCGCCTCGAGCAGGTGCCAGAGCGTGTAGTGGGCGTTGGCGAGATTCGCCTGCAGCATCGATCGCACATCGATGTCGGTGCATCCCACGGAAAGGCCTTCCTGGCAGGATTCCAACGCCCTTGGGTATCGTCCGAGTCCGTCCCAGGCACCGACCTCTCGATTGCAGGTGATGGCGTGTTCGCGCGGCGTCTTGGCCACCAATCGCATTCGTCGCGCGATCTGGAGCATCTCCTGATATCGCCCGGCCTCATGCGCCTTCAGCGATTCGAGTCCGAGTTCCCGGAAGGGGCTCGTTTCGATCCGGTCGGACGAATCCTGATCGCTCCAGACGCTTTCGGCGACGTCGCCGACGTTCCAGTCGAGGGCATCCGCGAGCCCGACCAGGAGGTCGAGTTTCGGATTCCCGCTTTCGGGGACGATCTTCGACGGATCTCGGCCGAGCATCCTCGAAAGCTCGGTGCGCGACCACCCTCGGTACATCCGGGCCAGATCGACGAATCGACTGAGTTTCACCCGCTGTGAGTCCGACTTCGCCATGTCTTCGATTTCCTTTCGCGTCTCTCGGCCCCTTGCCGACAAGGGCATCGTCATCCCCGGTTGCGACGAGTCGGTGTCGACCTTCTGGGGAAGGCGTCCCGGTCGCACCGTCATTCAGGGAAAGGCCATTTTTTTCGGATTCCCCGGCCGGGATCGATGTTGGCCCCCCTCTCTCGTGCAGACGCTGGCTG
>JAACEA010000516.1 GCA_009936695.1 Planctomycetia bacterium | reverse complement strand
GCTCGGACGATCTGGTTGAGCTTGTCGGCCGGAATGAGCGCGACGCCCTCTTCGCGGACGTCGACTTCGGCGACACCGAGCAGCAGGCCGATCTCGGTGTCCGTGGCGGAGATGTGCAGCAGACCGTCCTTCGCCTCGAGCTTCAGGCAGAGCAGGACCGGCGCGGGTGTGCGACTGATCACCACGCTTCCGGCGATGGCGAGGGCTTCGGCGAGGGCATCACGACTGCAGACGAGCTTCATGAGCGTATTCCGGGTAAGGGGGTCGGTATCGAACGAGGGCCGACCGGGGGCGAGGTCCGCCGGTCCGACTCGCGGGCCTCTTCGAGGCCGCGGAACCGGGTCACGGGTGCGAGGATTGTAGCGGTTCCGTCCGCTTTTCCGTCCTCCACCCACGAGGGATGGTGGTTGGTGGACGGAATGTCGCTTTCGGGGCGGGATTCGCCACTCCGGGAAGCAGGTTGGACCTCGGGTGGAAACCGGGCCGGTCGGCGCCCGCCGGCCGAATCCCGGTGGAGGCTTCCGGCGAATCCGATCGAGGCCTCCTTTCGATGATCCGGTTCGGATGAAACCGGTTTCCACGGGATAGACTCGAATCATGCAGCTTCTGTACCGCTCGATCCGCTGGGTCAACTCGGTCTACCCCGTCGCGGTGTTCTTCACGTACATCACGATCGCCCTCGCGACCTTCGCGGTCTGCTTTCTGATGCCCGTGATCGGGGTGCTGTCGCTGGTGTTCTCGCTGCTCTCGCTGGTGCCGATCGTGTTCGCCTGGAAGGTCCTTCAGGCCGGCGAGCGATGGCTCGTCCGGAACTCGATCCGCCAGCATCGTTGCCCGTCCTGCGGCGAGGACCTGCCGGAGCTCGACGGCGTCGACTGTTTCAGTTGCGGAGCGGCGTTCGACTCGGGCGGCGAACGGGTCGTCACCTGAACCCGGCTCGGTCGGGTCCGGGGCGTGCCGCGGTCGCATCGCACGGGATTCCCGTCGTCCCGCTCGAGAGTCAGTCCGCGCTGAACGCGTCCGCGACCGCACGCACTTCGTCGGCGAGGCCTTCGTTTCCGATCGTGAGCAGAACGCCCCCGGCCGGCTCGATCTCGACCAGGACCGGCGCCTGGATGGCCGCGATCGAGATCCCCTGGGACATCTCCTCGCCGTCGCGGAGGATCACCTCGACCACCGCCCGGAGCAGGTGAAGATCACGCAGTTCACAGACCAGCGGATCCCGGGTGTTCATTTCGATCGACGCCTCGGAATCGATCGAGATCCACTGTTCGTTCTCGGTCAGCGCCGGCGTGACGAGGTCGAAGACCGGTCGCCATTTCGCGATGGGAAGAATGAGCAGCGGCGCAAGGTGGAGCTTGTGCAGGATGTGCTCGAGGACCTCCCCGGCCTTCTCGCGTGGCACCTCGAGCACCTCGGCGTTCTCGATGTCGAGATCATGGCCTTCACGGCTCGAGAACACCGTGCGGTGGGCTTGTCGCCGTTCGTCGTAGTCGATCTGAAGGAACTCGATGTCGGTGGGGGACTCGCCCCCAAGCGTCACCACTTCTTCACTGGCGAGTGTCTTCCAGGCGCGGTCGAATTGCAGGAATTCCAACGGAGTCTCCTTGGGTACGAGGCCGGAGCAGTCTAGCTGCTGCGACTCCGGTGGCCAATGGTACGGGCACGAAAGATCCGGGGAAGCGGGTAGGATGTCCGGTATGAGGACCGTTCTCTTCATCTGCACCGGGAACACCTGCCGCTCGCCGCTGGCGGAAGCCATTGCGAGAGAGGTGATCGCCGGGGGTCGGGTGGAGGGCGTCGAGACCGACCTGTTCGTGGCGTCCGCGGGCGTCCACGCCGAAGATGGGATTCCGACCTCGCCTGAATCGATCGATGCCCTCGAACGGCGGGGAATCGAGTTCCATGGAACGTCCACCGGCCTGACCCCGGAGATGATCAAGGGCGCGGATCTGGTGCTTGGAATGACCGGTTCCCACGTCGAGATCGCGAGGGCCATGGCGCCCGATGCGTCCACCCCGATCGAACGACTGGACCCCGCGGGCGACATCGACGATCCGTTCGGTCAGTCGCAGGCCGTCTACGACCGCGTCGCCTCCAGGATCGAGGCGGTGATTCCGGATCGACTCCGCAGCCTGCTCGCCACGACCTGAATCCGAAACGGCCGGCCCGCCCGTCGGCCCGACTCCGCCAGAGAAGGGACACCCCATGAGAATCGGCCTGGGATGTGATCATCGAGGACGGAAGGCCATCGACGAACTGGTTCCGTACCTCAAGGGCATGGGACACGAGGTCGAGATCCTCGAGCCGGAGTCCTTCGAGGATCGCGCGTGCGACTACCCCGACAGCGCCTGGCTGGTCGCGAACCGGGTCAGCGACGGCACCGCCGATCGGGGAATCCTGGTCTGTGGCACGGGAATCGGAATGTGCATCGCCGCGAACAAGGTCGGCGGCGTCCGGGCGGCGTTGGCGATGGACGAGCTCAGTGCCCGTCTGTCCCGGAGCCACAACGACGCCAATGTCCTGTGCATGAGCGCGGACATGCTCGGGCAGACGCTCTTGAAGCGGATCGTCGACACCTGGATGGAGACGCCCTTCGACGGGGGGCGCCACCAGCGACGCATCGAGAAGATCGAGGCGATCGAATCGGGGCGGAATCCCGCCGCTTCATCTCCCGATTGACCGCTCGGCGGGCGCCACGATCATCGTGATCCCCGATGTTCAGCCTCCGGCCATGCCCGACGCGAATCGCTGGAGGAGCCTCACCCCGAACCCGCTCGGGCCGGCGCCCGTGACCGGATCCGAATCCGGACTCGCCATGCCGGCGATGTCGAGGTGCGCCCACGGCACGTCCTCGTCGACGAAGTACGAGAGGAACGCCGCGCCCTGGATGGGGTGGGCGGATCGCTTGGGGTTCGAGTTGAGGATGTCGGC
>JAACEA010000515.1 GCA_009936695.1 Planctomycetia bacterium | reverse complement strand
TTCAAGCCACGCGTCGCCCGAAGGCGACGTGCTCGAAATCACCGAGTCGCCGAATCTCCTCGAGCCGATGGACCACCTCGGCCATGCCGATCGGTCGTTTCGTCGGGTCCGGATGCAGGCACTGCTCCATCAATCGCACGAGCCCCACGGAGGTCGTGCGACGCTCCAGTTCCCCGACCCATTCACGGTGCAGATCGATCCAGTCGGCGGCGCACAGCTCGTGGGCATGGTCCATCGCGAGGCGGTTTCGGAAGATCATCGCCGCCATGGTCGCCGCGAAGCCGAAAACGTCCGATCGGGCGGTCAGGACACCCCCGAGAAACTGCTCCGGGCTCGAGTAACCGGGGTTGCCCGAGCCGACTTCGGCGATGACCCCATGCTCGGTCGCATCGCCGAACCCGATGAGTACCGGAAAGTCCTGGTGATCGACGACCACGTGCCGAGGCCGAATCGCGCCATGGACGAATCCCTGCTCATGGACGTGCGCGACCGCACGGCCCAGATGCTCCATCACCTGGAGAACCGCGTTTCCATGGGGCACCGACCATCGATCGAGCGTCGGACCGTCCACGTACTGCTGGAAGAGCCCCACTTCGCGGAGCCGAAACCGGCTGCGGACCCGCTGCAGGCGATGGACCCGTCGAATGCCCGCGTGATCGAACCGGCGGACGATCTCGTCCTCACCGATGAGCCGATCCAGGGGACCGTCATCTCCCGAGGCATCGCGAACCGCGTGCTTCAGCGCCCGAAGCGAGCCGTCCACCGGATCCACGACGAGGCGGGTGATGGCCGACGCGCCTTCGTTCAGGGTCGCGAGCAGTCGATGTCCCATCACCTGGCCGCGAGCTGCAGCCTGACCGGACGCGGACTCGCTCTTCGTGTTCTTGTTCAGGATTCCCAAGTTCAATCTCTCCCCGCCGTGGACCCCATGCCCACGAACGTTCCCGATTGGAACTGTCCGAAACAGGGTGTGCGGAGGCAAGAAATCGAGGGATGAGAATCAGACGCGGCATTCCGGTTGCAACGGTCGGGCCGGTTGTCCGCCCTTCCGGTCAGCCGGAGGCCGAATGGGCCAGAAGCACCACCGCGACGTCGTAGAGGGCATGGGTGGCGGCCACGACCCCGAAACCACGCAGCAGATAGACGACCGAGAAGTAGGCTCCACTGCCCAGGTAGAACAGCGCCAGACCCGCCATCAGATCACCCTCAGGCGTGTGAATCGGGTGATAGAGCATGAACGCGATCGACGAGATCACCACCGCGAAGAACACCGTCGTTCGATGCGATCGCCCGAGACCGTCGACCAGCACGCCATGCACGATGGCGATCAGGGCCCAGCGAAAGACGAGTTCCTCGTAGAGCCCGGCCCCCATGCCCATCGCCACGCGATCGAAGAGCCCATCCGGAGTCGCGTCGGCCACTTGCAGTTCGATGCCCCCGCCCACCAGCACCCGAGCGAAGACGAGGATCGGAAGAACGAGGAGCAGCGACTCCCCGAACATCAAGCCGACCGTTCCCCAGTGCACCTTCCACGATCGTTTCGAAAGGAACTGCCAGGCCACGAGCACCATGACCAGCAGCAGCCCCGGGAGCATCGGCCCGAAGCCGGTGACCCCGAAGATCGAGAAGAGATCATGGATGTAGCGATGGGCGAGATTGGTGACGGGAATGCCGCCATCGGGCCTCGCTGCGAGCAACAGGCCCGCCTCGTACACCGCCACGAGTGGCAGCAGGAGGACGAGGATCTCGAGCGGGCGCTGTGATCGCTCCCAATACGGCCCGGCCCAATGGGAGCCGGCCCGCACCTGTCCCGACGAATTCGAGGACGAGCGGGCCGGTCGCGCCATGGCAGCGGAACCTCTCTCTCGCATCGCCTGGGACGAATCGCGAGGGGCGGGTCGGATCGATCAGGCCGCGGCGGCCTTCAGATCTCGAAGTCGTCGCGAAAGACGGCTCTTCCGACGTGCCGCGGTGTTGCGGTGCATCGCAGGCGTGCAAGAGACCTTGTCGAGCACCGAACAGACCTTTCGGAATTCCGTCTCGGCGTTGTCCACATCCTTGTGCTGGACGGCCGAAAGGAAACTCTTGATCTGGTTCTTCACGCGACGCTTGCGCCAGTTGTTGAGGGCGCGACGCTTGGCGCTCTGACGGACGCGCTTCTTGGCTGATTCAGTATTCGGCACGAGGCCTGTCTCCTGCGGGGATGCGAACCGAGCATTATCTCCAGCCGCCCGCGAGATGCAACCCCGATTCCCGCCAATCGGTGGGAGATTCGCGATTCCCGACCCGCTAGAATCATCTCGAATGCACGCGCCGGCCACGAATTTCCTGACGATTGCCGCGTCCGACCGGCATGCGGACACTCGAACGGCCGCCCTGGCGGTCGCCGCAACCCTTCGTGAGACGCTTCCCGCGCCCCCTCAGGCGGTCCTGGTGATCGCCAGTTTTCATCATGCCGCGGCTGTTCCGGAGGCGGTTCGGACCATTCGGGAGTCGCTGGACGACCCCGCGACGGTCGGCTTCACCGCCCGCTCCCTGCTGGAAGGCTCCGAGGAGTTCGATCGAGGTCCTGCACTCGCTGCGATGGCCATCACAGGCCCTGGAATGCGAGCCCGGGCGTTTCAATTCGATCATCGAGACGGCCCTCCGGAGGCCTGGTCGCGGGCGCTTGTTCGGAGCCGGCTGCGGCCGATGTCCCCCCCGCGCGGCGTGATGGTCTTCGGCGACCCATTCAGCACCGGATCGAACGCCCTTCCCAGCCGCCTGGCGGACGCGGTGCTCCCTGGCGTCCCCATCTGCGGTGGCCTCCTGAGCGGTGCGAGCCAGGCGGGCGCCAACGTGCTCGTCGCCGACGAGCACGTCTCCAACTCAGGGGCCGTGGGGCTGGTGTTGGAGGGCGAGGTCGAGGTGGAATCCGTGATCTCCCACGGCGCTCGAGGCGTGGGCCCCACCTTCGTGGTGACCAAGGCGGATTCGACGGGAATCTCGGAGC
>JAACEA010000074.1 GCA_009936695.1 Planctomycetia bacterium | reverse complement strand
CCACTGGTGCCGAACGCGACCTGCTCCGCGGTGGTGTCCGGATCGGGGCGTCGATCGTGATACGCGGCGATCAGGGCGTCGAGATCGACGAGATCCTGCGGAGTGGCGAGACCACCGGGCTGTCCGGGGGCCGCAAGACTGGGATCATGGGTCATGAGACCCATCGTCGGCGGAATGAACGTCGTTCGTCAACCCCCGGATCGACTTCGACGGCCCGGCGGTGGGAGCCGTTTTGGAGTCTGATGTGCCGATGACGCGAAGGAAACTCACCATGGCGAACACCCCTCCGACGGCGATGGCCCGGTCGATCCTCCTGCTCCTGGCGTCGATCGCCTTGCCGATGTCGTCGGGCTGCAGCAGCTCGCCGCGGCCTTCGTCGACTCATGCGACCCCGGCGACGACCACGGTCGTCACGCTGAACATCCGGCATGACAATCCCGGCGACGGGCCGGATGCGTGGCCTCGCCGCGCGGACGAACTCATCGCGGCGCTCGACGGCTTCGATGCGGACGTGATCGGTCTGCAGGAGGTCCTGCCCGATCAGGCGGATCGGATCGCCGAGAATCTGCCCGGGTTCGAGATGCTGGTCCGGTCGCGTGAACGGATCGCCGGTCGTGGCGAGGCCGTTCCGATCCTCTGGCGGACTTCGGCGTGGCGACTCGACCCCGAGGCGCACGGCACGTTCTGGTTGAGCGAGACGCCGGACGTGCCCGGGTCGAAGTCGTGGGATTCGAGCCTGCCCCGGATCGTGACCTGGGCACGACTCCTCCCGGCGTCGGAGCGTCCACATCTGGATGCACGGCGTCCGCTCTGGGTGTTCAACGCCCACTTCGATCATCGCGGCGCCGCGGCGAGGCTCGAGTCGGCGGAGCTCCTGGTCGCGCGGATCCTCGACTGGTGCGATCCCGACGAGCCGGTCGTTCTCATGGGGGACCTCAATGCCCGTCCCGAGGAGCCGCCCATCCGTCACCTCGATCGCGGCGCGTCGACCGAGCCCGGGCTGATCGATTGCTGGGCGAACCTGAATCCGACGACCGTCGAGGACGCCACCTGGAACGGCTTCGAGGTCGTCGAGACGGGTTCGAGGATCGACTACGTGTTCGCCCGGGGGCTCGCCGTCCGGTCGGCGGACATCGAGCGGCCGACCACCCTCGAAGGTCGCCCGATCTCCGATCACTGGCCGGTGCGGGTGGTGCTTGAACCCTTCCCTCCGCGGGCGGGGAGCGCGTCGGGCGGCTGAGTCCCGTTCAGGCGTCCGCGGTGATGCGTTCCATGCCACCCATGTAGGGACGCAGCGCTTCGGGCACCAGCACGCTGCCGTCGGCCTGCTGGTGCATCTCGAGGATCGGGATGAGAATCCGGGGGCTCGCGGCGACGGTGTTGTTGAGCGAGTACGCGAAGCGGGTCTTCTTCGTTTCGGGATCTCGGTACCGGAGGTTGAGTCGCCGGCACTGGTAGTCACCGAGGCGACTCGCGGAGTGGGTCTCGCCCCAGTCGCCGACCGGGCGGCCGTCGGGGCCTTCCGCGCCGCGGCCGGGCATCCAGCACTCGACGTCGATCATGTCCTCGTTCTTGGCACCGAGATCACCGGTGCAGCACTGGAGCAGCCGGTAGGGGAGTGCGAGCGACTGCAGGATCGACTCGACGAATCCGATCATGCGACCGTGCCAGTCCTTCTGTTCCGCGGCGTCGGCCTTGCAGACCACGACCTGCTCGACCTTGTCGAACTGGTGGATTCGATAGAGCCCCGCGGTGTCCTTGCCGGCGGCGCCGGCTTCGCGCCGGAAGCAGGTGGAGACCGTGGTGTAGGTGATCGGGAGATCCTCCACGTCCACGATCTCGTCGGCATGCAGCCCCATGAGCCCGACTTCGCCGGTGCCGGTGAGATACAGGTCATGTCCCGAGCCGCGTCTCGACTCCTCGATGTGATACGCCTGGTCGCGGCCGCCGGGGAAGAACCCGGTGCCCTCCATGCACTCCTCCTTGACGACCACCGGGACCGACATCGGGGTGAAGCCCTGTTCGACGGTCATGAAGTCGAAGGCGTACCGAAGGATCGCCTGATGCAGTCGCATTCCGGCGCCGGTCAGGACGTAATGGCGACTGCCGCCCATCTTCACGCCGCGTTCGAAGTCGACGAGTCCGAGGTCGTGGACGAGTTCGAGGTGCGTCTTCGGCTCGAATCCCCGCTGGCCGGCGAAGGGCGCGTTCGGGTCGAAACCCTCCGGGTGCCATTGCCGGATCTCGACGTTGTCCTCGCTTCCGCCGCCGCGTGGGACGTCGTCCGCGGGAGGCTGGGGGATGGCGAGCAGCAGTTCGTGGAACTTCGGTTCGATCGCCTGGATCTCCGCCTCCAGCATCTGGATGCGGTCCTTCAGGGCGATCGGTCGCTTCTCGAGTTCCATGACCTCCGCCTCGAGCCGGCTTCGTTCCTCGCCCTCGGCGGACTTGAGCGCGCCCTTCAACCGACCGATCTGCGGGCCGGTCTGGCAGAACACGTCTCTTGAGAGCAAGAAGTGCTACTAGAAGTATCTGTGTTTTTATGAGAAAGGAAAGAAAGGATTGTTCAAATTAATGGAAGACTTCCGATGTATTGTATTGTATTGTCTTGTTAGTGAAGCGCCTTGTATCTGTGAGAGTAGGTGTGTCCGTCCGTTGGTTTGTAGGTATGTCCCTGATTCTGGCAAAAAATGTTATACACAAGGGATAGGTATTAGACTTTTAGGTAATTTGGCAGTAGATAAAGAATGTTTAAAAATACAACTTTATGAAAATGACAAAATTTACATG
>JAACEA010000073.1 GCA_009936695.1 Planctomycetia bacterium | reverse complement strand
TCGCCACGGGCGTTGCTCGCCGGTGGCCGCGGCGGATGACGCGGCTGACGATGGTCTCCCGAACGGCCTAGCATGTCCGCGTGTCCAGACCCTTCGAGTTGAAGAGCGAGTTCTCCCCCACCGGCGACCAGCCGGAGGCGATCGATCAACTCGTGGCCGGAATCCGGGAAGGACGACGCAAGCAGGTCCTGCTCGGCGCCACCGGCACCGGCAAGACCTTCACCATGGCCAACGTGATCGAACGCGTGGGCCGGCCCACGCTGGTCATCAGCCACAACAAGACGCTCGCAGCCCAGTTGTTCGAGGAACTCCGCGAACTCTTCCCGGAGAACGCGGTCTCGTACTTCGTCTCCTACTACGACTACTACCAGCCCGAGGCGTACATCCCGGCCCGGGACATCTACATCGAGAAGGACGCCTCGCGAAACGACGATCTCGATCGGCTTCGACTCGCCGCGACCAGCAGCCTGCTCAGCCGGCGGGACGTGATCGTGGTCGCGAGCGTCTCGTGCCTCTACGGGCTGGGGTCGCCGGCGGAGTACGCCAAGAAGACGGTCATGATCGAGAAGGGACGGCCCATCGATCGCCGGAAGTTCCTTCTGGCCCTCGCCGACATGCAGTACGTCCGCAACGAAGTCGACCCGGTCCGGGGCCAGTACCGGGTCAAGGGCGACTGCATCGAGGTCTATCCGGCCTACGAGGAATTCGCGATCCGCATCGATCTCTGGGGAGACGAGGTGGAGTCGCTCCAGCTCTTCGATCCGCTCACCGGGGAGCAGCTGGCGGAGGAGCAGCGGGTGTTCGTCTTTCCCGCGGTCCACTACGTCATGCCCGAGGATCACAAGGCATCGGCGATCGCCTCGATTCGGACCGAACTCGCGGAACGGGTCGAGGATCTCAAGGAGGAGGGCAAGCTGCTCGAGGCCCAGCGCCTCCTCGGGCGGACGCGCTACGACCTCGAGATGATCGAGGAGGTCGGCTACTGCTCGGGGGTGGAGAACTACGCCCGGCACTTCGACGGCCGACTTCCCGGTGTCCGATCGTTCTGCCTGCTCGACTACTTCCGCCACGGATTCGCGGGTGAGACCAGCGGCGCGGGGGGCGACGATCCCGACGACTGGCTGGTGCTGATCGACGAGAGTCACGTCACCCTGCCCCAGGTCCGCGGCATGTACTTCGGCGACCGCGCCCGGAAGCAGACGCTCGTCGACCACGGCTTCCGACTCCCGAGCGCGATGGACAACCGTCCGCTCAAGTTCGAGGAGTTCGAGGAGCTCGCGCCGCAGACGGTCTACGTCTCCGCGACCCCGAGTCCCTATGAACTCGAGGAGGCGGAGGGACTCGTGGTCGAACAGGTGATCCGCCCCACCGGACTCGTCGATCCCCCCATCGAACTCCGACCCGCCCGCGGGCAGGTCCAGGATCTGCTGGAGCTCTGCCAGGAACGGGCGGGACGCGGGGAGCGGGTGCTCGTGACCGCGCTCACGAAGCGGCTGTGCGAGGAACTCACCGACTGGCTCGACCGCCAGGGCGTTCGGGTCCGCTACCTGCACTCCGAGATCGACACCCTCGAACGACTCGAGATCCTCGCCGAGCTCCGGGAAGGGACGTTCGACGTGCTGGTCGGCGTCAACCTCCTGCGCGAAGGCCTCGATCTGCCCGAGGTCTCGCTGGTGTGCATCCTCGATGCGGACAAGCAGGGCTTCCTGCGATCGACCTCGAGCCTGATCCAGACCATGGGGCGGGCGGCTCGAAACGCGAACTCCCGGGCGATCATGTTCGCCGACAAGGTCACCCCGGAGATGCAGGCCGCGATCGACGAAGTCGAACGCCGACGCGCCAAGCAGCTCGAGCACAACGAGCTGCACGGCATCACCCCCACGACGATCCAGAAGGCCATTCGCCGGGGCATGGAGCGCGAGCTCGCGGCCGCGAAGACCGCTCGGAAGGCCATCGGCGAGGACGTCAACGCCGAGACCTACGGTCGGGACGAGCTGGTGACGATGCTCGAAGAGTCCATGCTCGAGGCCGCTCGTGGTCTCGAGTTCGAGAAGGCCGCCGATCTTCGAGACCGGATCAACCGGCTCAAGGCCCTGCCCGAGGGCGGTGAACTGACCCTCGAGGAGGCCGGTGCCTCCCGAACCGCGGCGGGAAAGGCGGGATCGAACGCGGGGAAGAGTCGCGGCCGCAAGGGGCGTGGCCGGAAGTGACCCCTCGCGATCGGGCTTCGTCTTCGTGAAGGTGTCCCCCCGGTGCGGCATGGTCCAAAAACAGAAAACGCCGCGTCGTGCGGCATCGAGTCAGGGTTCTGGGGGATGTCGTGGTGATCGGCTAGCGGGGGCTTCGGCTCTTCACCGTCGTGCCTCGAAGCCGCATCCCGCCGGATGCATTCTGAAGGACTCGACGGGAGTCGATGCGGATCCAGGCCTTCCCACCGGCGACCCGCGGCGTGGTCTTGGTGGTTCGTAGATTGGGATTCGTCACCACTCGGGGCATGAATCGATCTCCGGATCGCCGGGGCCCCCACGGGGGCGTGGCATGTTGCTTCTACTATTCGTCAAATTCTCCGACTTGTGCCCGTCGTTTTGGGAATTTCTCCAATCTTCCGGGGTCGCCACGTCGGGTACCGGATCGGAATCGAAGACGCGTCAGGTTTCCGGACCGCTTCGAAGCACGGAGCCGACTGCTTCCTCTCTTACACTTGGTGTCCCATGACCTCCTCGCCCACCTCCGCCGCCCATTCGATCCAGATCCGGGGCGCTCGGGAGCACAATCTCAAAGACCTCGACCTCCGTATTCCCCGAGACCGCCTCGTGGTGATGACCGGGGTCTCGGGTTCGGGCAAGAGTTCCCTCGCCTTCGACACCATCTTCGCGGAGGGACAGCGGAAGTACATGGAGTCCCTGTCCGCGTATGCGAGGCAGTTCCTCGATCAGATGCGAAAGCCGGATCTGGAGTCGATCGACGGACTCCCCCCCACCATCGCGATCGAGCAGCGTGGCGGCGGTCACACGCCACGATCCACCGTGGCCACCACCACCGAGATCTACGACTACCTCAGACTTCTCTATGCCCGAGCGGGGCGGCCGACGTGCTGGCACGAGGATGATGGCGGCGGGATCTGCGGAAATCCGATCACGGCGACCAACCCGAGCCAGATCGTCGAACTGCTGCTCGAGAGATGGTCCGGGGCGCGGGCGATGATCTGCGGCCCGGTGGTCCGGGGCCGGAAGGGATACCACCGCGAGATCGCGGAAGGGCTCCAACGCCAGGGCTTCGTTCGAGCCCGGGTCAACGGTGAGATCCGGGATCTGCGGGAGGTCCTCAAGGAGGAGGGCGAGAATCCGCTCGAACTGGCCCGCTACGAGATGCATGACATCGAGGCGGTGGTCGACCGCGTCAAGCTCGACGTCGAGGGCCGCCAACGCCTCGCGGAGAGCGTCGAGGCCGCATTCAAGATCGGCACCGGCTCCCTCCTCGTGCTGGTGGAGGAGGACGGCGCCTGGACGGAGCATCGATTCAGCGAACACTTCGCCTGCCCCGACCATCCCGAGTGTTCGATCGAGGAACTCGCTCCCCGGCTCTTCTCGTTCAACTCCCCCCACGGGGCGTGCAAGGCCTGCGCGGGCCTGGGAACCGTCAACGAGTTCGACGAGTCGCTGGTGGTGCCGGATCCGACCCGATCCCTCAAGGAAGGCGCGATCGAACCGTGGCGGAAGAACGGCCGCCGCATGAACATCTACTACGGTCGCCTCCTTCGGAAGTTCATGGAGGCGTTCGACGTCGATCCGAAGGCACCGGTCTCGAAGATGCCCGCCGCGACCATGCGATTCCTCCTGCACGGCGTGCCCGAGGAACTGGTCGCCGAAACCGGCCTCAAGTTCGAAGGCGTCCTGCCGAACCTCCGTCGCCGCTACGAGACCAGCGACAGCCAGTTCGTGCGGGAACGCATGCACGGCTACATGACGGCGTCGAAGTGCGGGGAATGCGGCGGGTCAAGACTGCAGCCGGCCGCCCGGGCGGTGAAGATCGACGGCGCCCGCGAGACCCTCGACATCTCCGAAGTGACGCACCTCACGATCGAACGGGCCGTGGAGTTCTTCGAAGACCTCGTGCTCGGAGTCGAAGGCGAGGCGATCGCGAAACCGATCCTCCGCGAGGTTCGCTCCCGTCTCGGCTTCCTTCGCTCGGTCGGGCTGGACTACCTGACCCTCGACCGATCCAGCGGGACGCTTTCCGGTGGCGAGGCCCAGCGGATCCGGCTCGCGACCCAGGTCGGCTCGGGACTGGTGGGCGTCTGCTACGTCCTCGACGAACCCACCATCGGTCTGCACCAGCGGGACAACGACCGGCTGATCGCGACCCTTCGGCACCTGACGGACATCGGCAACACCGTGCTGGTGGTCGAGCACGACGAAGACGTCATCCGACACGCCGACCACGTGGTCGACATCGGCCCCGGCCCCGGGCTGCACGGTGGACGGGTGGTCGCCCAGGGCACTCCCGCGGAGCTCGAGGCGTCGGAGGACTCGCTGACCGGCGCCTACCTGTCGGGACGACGCCGGATCGAGATCCCCGAGAAGCGGCGATCGCTCGATGTCCGGAACTCGGTCGTCGTGAAGGGCGCCGCCGCGAACAACCTCAAGAGCGTCGACGCCACCTTCCCGCTGGGGGGGATCGTCTGCGTCACCGGCGTGTCCGGGAGCGGCAAGAGTTCCCTCGTCAACGAAGTCCTGCTCAAGGCCGCGATGCGGACCGTCACCGGCACCAAGGTCGTCCCGGGTCCGCACACGCGGATCAACGGACTCCAGCGGATCGACCGCGTGGTCGACGTCGATCAGTCGCCGATCGGAAGAACCCCTCGATCCAATCCCGCGACCTACACCGGGATCTTCGATCAGATCAGGAAACTGTTCTGCATGACCAACGAGGCGAAGATTCGCGGCTACCAGCCCGGGCGCTTCAGCTTCAACGTCAAGGGCGGTCGATGCGAGGAATGCCAGGGCCAGGGCGTGCGTCGGATCGAGATGCACTTCCTTCCCGACGTCTTCGTGGAGTGCGAGGCATGCCGGGGGCGGCGATACAACCGGGAGACCCTCGAAGTCCGTTATCGAGGAAAGAACATCGCCGACGTGCTCGATCTGACCGTGGAGGATGCCGTGGAGTTCTTCGAGGCGCACCCTCGGATCCACCGGATGCTCACCTGCATCCGCGACGTCGGTCTCGACTACATGAAGCTCGGGCAGGCGAGCACCACGCTCTCCGGCGGCGAGGCCCAGCGGGTGAAGCTGGCGAGTGAACTCGGCAGCCGGCCCACCGGGCACACGCTCTACATCCTCGATGAACC
>JAACEA010000514.1 GCA_009936695.1 Planctomycetia bacterium | reverse complement strand
CGGGTCGGGTCATCGACGGCTTCGAGCACCGCGGAGCCGGCGGCGTCGCCGAAGAGGATCGACACGGATCGGTCGTCGTAGTCGATGATCGAACTCATGCAGTCGCATCCCACGATGAGGATGCGATTCGCCCGGCCGACCCGGATCAGGCTGTCGGCGAGGTTCAACGCGTACATGAAACCGCAGCAGGCCGCGGTGATGTCGAAGGCCCCGGCCGGCGTGGCGCCGAGCTTCCCGGCGAGCCTGGCCGCGGTCGAGGGGCAGGTCATCTCCATGGTGACCGTCGCGACGATCACGAGGTCCACGTCCGCGCCGGTCAGTCCGGCATCCTCGAGTGCCCGGGTCGCGGCCTGCTCCGAGAGCCAGAGCGTGCCTTCGCCCTTCTCCGGATCGCAGATGCGACGTTCGCGGATCCCCGTCCGTTGCTGGATCCACTCGTCGCTGGTGTCCATCATCTTCGCGAGATCATGGTTGCTGAGCACGCGATCGGGCACCGCGGATCCGGTCCCCGCGATTCGAACCCCGCGGTTGAATCCCGCGGTCAGGTCGGATGCGTTCATGTCTTGATTTCTCTTGCGGGCGAGCTGTCGGGCGACTCCTGGCCGATCGAGGCGAGCGTCTCGGTGATCGCCTGGTTGACACCGCTTCGGACGAATTCCTGGCCACGGCGGATCGCGTTGGTGATGGTCCGGCCGACGGCGGAACCATGCGCGATCATGCAGACCCCGTTCACCCCGAGCAGCGGCGCGCCACCGTATTCGTGGTAGTCGTGCTTGCTGTAGAGGCTCTTCACGACGGGCTCGAATCGCATCGCGAGTTCCGGATCGATCTCGAAGACTTCGCTCGCGATCGCCTTGAAGATGCCCGCGGAGAGGCCCTCGGCGAGCTTGATCATCACGTTTCCGACGATCCCGTCGGTCACCACCACGTCGGCTTCGCCGTCGAAGACCCCGCGACCCTCGACGTAGCCGATGAAGTTCGTGGCCTCGGAGTCCCGGAGCATGTCGCGGGCGAACTTGAGATCCGCGGTGCCCTTCGCCTCTTCACCGCCGACGTTCATCAGTCCGACCCGCGGGTTGTCGATTCCGAGGATCCGCTGGGCGTAGATCGAGCCCATGGCGCCGTACTGGGCGAGATGGTGGGGCTTCGGTTCGATGTTCGCGCCGACGTCGATCAGGACGATGGGACCGCTGAAGGTCGGCACGGTGACCGCGATGCCCGGGCGATGGACGTTGCGGAGGCGCCGCATGTTCATCTGGGCGGCGGTGACGCAGGCGCCGGTGTTGCCCGCGGAGATCCAGCAGTCGAGCCGGTCCTCGCCCGCTTTCGGGCCGCTCATCTTCGAGAGCATCGCGATGGAGCTCTTGCGCTTGTTCCGCACCGCCTCCACCGGGGACTCGCTCATCCCGATGGTCTCCTCGCAGTGGAGGATCTCGAGGTGGTCGTCATTGATCCCGCGTTCCACGAGGGCTTCGGCGATCTCCGCCTCGTCACCCGCAAGGATGAGGCGGTCGTCCGGTTCCAGCTGATCGATCGCGTCGAAACAGCCCTTGAGGATTTCATGAGGGGCGTTGTCGCCACCCGTCACGTCGATGCCGATGCGCATGCGTAAAAGCGTATCCGCTTCGGGACCCGTTCGCGCGTCCCGGATTCTTGATGACAGGGCCTTCGTCGCGGGGACGTCAGGCGGTGGGCTTGGTGGGCTTCACCTGGAGGCCGGGACGCACGTAGCCGCATTCCCGACAGGCGGTGTGGGGACGCTTCGCGCCGCCGCAGTTCGGGCAGAGGACGGTGTGGGTCCGATCGAGCGCGTCATGGGATCGACGGCGTCGAGTGCGACCGGGGGACTGTCGGAAAGCGGGGACGGACATCGTCGGTGTTCCTGGATCGAGAAGATCGGAGAAAGCGGTCGGCGGCCCTTGGACACGGGTGTGCCGTAGGGGGAATCGGATAGGTTACGAGGCCCCCCATGGGGTGTCAAGGAATCTCAAGACGCCCCATTCCGGGGCAAAGGAACCCAGACACGATGTCAGAATCAGGCTACCGGCTCTTTACCGACGGTGGAGCGGCCCCGAATCCCGGGCCTGGGGGATGGGCATTCGTCCTCATGACCCCGCAGGGCGACCGCGAGGAGGCATTCGGTGGCGAGGCCGACTCGACCAACAACCGGATGGAGCTCACGGCGGTGATTCGCGGTTTCGAGGCGGCACTGGCTCATGCGGCCACGGAAAAGCCGGTGATCGAACTGGTGGCGGACAGCAAGTACGTCCTTCAGGGGATCGAGGAGTGGATGGCGGGCTGGAAGGCCCGCGGCTGGATGAAAGCGGGAAAGCCACCCAAGCCCGTCCTTAACGTTCTGCTGTGGAAGGAGTTGGATTCCCTCGTATCCCGGCTGGACCTCACCTGCACGTGGGTTCGGGGGCACACCGGCCACGTCGAGAACGAGCGATGCGACGCCCTGGTGAAGGACGGTATTCGAAGCATCGGGGGCGTCGTCGAGTGAACGCTCTGGCCCGGATGTGGCGTGGTATCCGGATGGAATCGATCCTTGCCCTTCGAGCGGGGTCCCGGTATCCTCTCGGGCTCGCCCCATTTCCCGGGGCGTGCCGATCCGACTGACAGAGAACCTGCATGCCGACCATCAATCAACTCGTTCGCAAGCCCCGCCGTCCCCAGCCCGTGAAGTCGAAGGTCAAGGACCTCGACGCGTGCCCGCAGCGACGCGGTGTCTGCCTTCAGGTTCGAACCGTCACCCCCAAGAAGCCGAATTCGGCCCTTCGCAAGGTGGCCCGGGTTCGACTCTCCAACGGCAAGGAGATCACCGCCTACATCGGTGGTGAAGGCCACAACCTCCAGGAGCACTCCATCGTGCTCGTGCGTGGTGGACGAGTGCGCGACCTCCCCGGCGTCCGCTACCACGTCGTTCGTGGTTCGCTCGACTGCCTCGGCGTCGACGGCCGTCAGCAGGGCCGTTCGAAGTACGGCGTCAAGCGCGGCAAGAAGTGAGCCCCACGCTCCATTGATCCAACCGGGACCACGCGTCCCATTCTTCTTCCCCCGAGGGGGATCTCGACGAACGTTCGTCGTGTCCCACGGGAAACAACCCATCGGCAAGTAATCGCGGTCACCCAGACCCCGGGAATCTCCAAGTCCCAGATCGCGATGAACGAAGGTTCCGCTCGACCCGGTGAAACGGCGACGGAACGGACGAGCCGTAAGGAGTCGACACATGGCCGGTCGTATCACCAAGGCGGACGCTCAGCTCAAGCCCGATCCCAAGTTCGGGGATCTGGTCCTCGCTCGATTCATCAACTGCATGATGCTCGGCGGCCGCAAGGCCACCGCGTTCCGCGTGGTCTACAACGCGTTCGACGAGATCCAGAAGCGACTCGACGACGGCAAGGCCCCGGACCTGCCGCCCACCGCGCTCGAGGTCTTCCACCTCGCGCTCGACAACGTCCGGCCGCAGGTCGAGGTCCGTTCGAAGCGGGTCGGTGGTGCGAACTACCAGGTCCCGATGCAGCTCAACCGACGTCGCCAGCAGTCGCTGACCTTCCGCTGGATCATCGTCTCCGCCCGCGAGGAACGCGGCAAGCAGATCCACATGCGACTCGCGAAGGAACTCTGGGACGCCGCCCACAACGAGGGCAAGGCGGTCACCACCCGCGAGAACACGCACCGCATGGCCGAGGCCAACCGGGCCTTCGCCCACTTCGGTCGCAGTCGCTGATCGAGCGGTGAAACCACGAACGAACCACGAGCCGGCTCCCCGCGAGCCGGCTCGTGTTCTGTATCGAACGCGATCCCGGGCGGCGACGCCCGGTTCCGGTCTCGTTCAGTAGGTGACGTCGAATCGTCGACGGATCCCCGCTCGTCGCCACTTCATCCGGGATCGGTGGAACTTCCGCCAGAAGTAACGGTGCCGCCATTTTCGCATGAAGTGGGCGCGGTTCGCGGCGCTGAAGTCGAAGCTGTTCGATCGCTGTTCGACGCTGAGCGTCTTGCTTCCGTAGTGGTGGAGGAGGACGGTGCTCGTCGTCGCGACGTCGCCGCCGACGCTTCGGATCGTCATGAACATGTCCTCGTCCTCGTAGCCACCGACCTTGTACCGCTCGTCGTACAGGCCGATCTCGTCGAAGAGCGATCGACGTGCGAGCATGGCGATGCCGCGCAGTTCCGACGGAAACGCCCGATGTTCGAGGCGATTCGCGAAATCCTCGTTGTAGGCGTCGAGGTCGTAGTCGAAGGGGCCCTCGCGGATCGAAGGGGAGACCATGAGGAAGTCATGCTCGAGGAGGAAGGCGACCAGCCGCTCCAGCCAGCCGGTCGGTACTTCGATGTCGTTGTTCACGATGCACACCAAGGGCATGCGGGCGGCCCGGATTCCCTGGTTCCAGGCGCCCGAACATCCGAGGTTCTCATCGTTCCGGATGAACTGATCCGAGGCGGCCGCGAGATAGTCCGTGGTCTCCGGCTGGGACCCGTTGTCGATCGTGATCAGTTCGTAGGGGTGGCTGGTGTTGGCTCGGATCGAATCGATGCCCTTGCGGGTCCACTCGAGATTGTCCTTCACCGCCATCACGATCGAGACTCCGTTCGCGGGCGCTTCGCGTTGATCCGTGTCGTTCATCCGCGGACTTTATCACTCCGAGCGTGAAGGCGAATCATCGCACCGGTCGAGGCTCATGCCG